>NZ_JBLVQN010000045.1:0-50463 GCF_058323225.1 Neobacillus sp. PVCKKU3 | reverse complement strand
ACTTCTTCTGGGATGACGGCGATGTTTCGTAAATTTTTCACAGCCTCTTTGAACGCCTTCAAGTATTCATCGTAGCTACCCATTAGAACAGTGTCAACATTGTCTGTTCGGGAGAATAACTTAATGGCATCATCCGTATTGTCTTTTAAATTTCGATAGCAAACAATATTTCCGTATGGCTTCGTTGCTTTCTCTACACGATTTGTCCGGCTATAAGCTTGCAACAAGTCGTGATACACCATGTTCTTATCAACATAGAGTGTATTGAGGGGCTTACTATCGAATCCAGTTAAGAACATTTTTACAACCAACAAAATATCGATTTGGGCATTTTTCACTTTTTTCGATACATCAGAAAAATAACGGTCCCATGTTTCTGTAGAAAAGTCTGTGTCGAACATTTTGTTATAATCCGTAATCATCCGGTCTAATGCTTCTCGAGAATGCTCTTCTGTTCCAGAACTTTCCTCATTTTGTCCATATGAATAAATGCCAGCAATTTTTAATTCGTGGTTCTTGTTTTTCAAGATGTCATAGTACTTGATTAGAGTTGGAATCGAATCTACCGCAAACATGGCACAATAGCCTTTACTTTTTGATCGGCGTATATGATTTTCCAGGATATGGTCGGCAACAAGGTTTAAGCGTTGTTCATCATGCCATACCTCATCTGTATTGATAGCCTGTACCTTTGTTTTGTCATTTTCATCAATCTTGGCATTGAAGGTACGAATATATTCTACTGAAAAACCAAGTACATTCCCATCACGAATCGCATCTTTAATTAAGTAATGATGCAAGCATTTTTCAAATAGGTCGGCTGTTGTCCGTCCATCTTGGCTCTTGTTCTCGGCAAAGCGTGGCGTTCCCGTAAAGCCAAAGTACTGTGCATTTTTGAAATGATGATCGATTTCTTTGCGCATATCTCCAAATTGGCTTCGATGACATTCATCAATGATAAACACCACATGCTCTTGTTTGTAGGGCTCCATCACTTTTGCATATTTAGGATTTTTAATCGCATTGTTCATTTTTTGAATCGTTGTCACGATAAATCGCTTCATTGGATTTTGTATTTGTTCTATTAGTATTTCGGTTTTGTCGGTGCGGTCAACCGCTCCTTTTTGGAACTTGTTGAACTCTGCAATTGTTTGGCTATCCAGATCTTGGCGGTCCACAAGGAAGAATACCTTTTTAATACTTTCCTCATCAGCTAAAATTTGCCCAGTTTTGAAAGAAGTAAGTGTCTTACCAGAACCGGTTGTATGCCAAATGTAGCCGTTGTTGTTGGTTTCGGTTGCCCGCTGGACAAGTGCTTCAACTGCATATACTTGGTAAGGCCGCATGACCATTAAAGCCTTGTCACTATCATTAATGACCATATAACGACCAATCATTTTCGCAAGATGGCAAGGCTTCATGAATGCACCGGCGAAATCTTGTAAGTTGGTAATCAGTTCATTCCTCTCATCACTCCAGAAGAATGTGAATCCAAATTGAATGTCATAGTCAGAGTTGGAAAAGTACTTTGTATCGACACCATTACTGACAACAAAAATTTGCAGGAAGCGATACAAGCCTGGAAATGTATGACGACGATAGCGTTGGATTTGATTGAAAGCCTCTTTAAAGTCCAGCCCTCGTCTTTTTAATTCAATTTGAACAAGCGGCAAACCGTTAATGAGGATCGTCACATCATAACGGTTTGTGTATTTACCAGTCACCGTTGTTTGAGTCGTGACTTGAAAAAGGTTTTTACACCATTCTTTTGTGTTAAGCAGCTCTACATATAATTGCGTACCATCTTCACGCTCAATCAGGAGCTTATCACGTAAGATTTTTCCCGATTCGTATATGCTTTTGCCTTCTATTAAGGTAAGAATTCTCTTAAATTCTATATCAGATAATGGTTGCCCATTTAACTTATGTTCATTGAATGCATTGAGCTGTTGCTTGAAATTGGCTAATAGTGCATCATAGTCTGGAATGCTAACCGCTTTGTAGCCTAAATTAACAAGTTGCTTATGTAATTTTTTCTCAAGCGCTGCTTCAAGTTGGTATGCCACAGTGGAAACCTCCTTAATACCATCTTCCTATATTATACAGAAAAATTAATGCTTAGGTTTCATTTTAGAAGCAATTTCTGGATATTTATATCATTATTTGTTTTCTTTTTGCTACCTTCTCTTACCTTACCAGTTTAAACTTTTCATTCGTTTGCATAGAAATAACCTCCGATAAAAAATTATTCGGAGGTTGAAGGAAAGTCCTCTACAGTCTTGCAGTAGATAGTTGTAAAACTGTGAAGGAATATGTATAAACTTAATCAAAGTATATCTGCTAATACCCTTGATACAATTGACTTAGTGGCGGGAATGCGTGGGAATCGAACTCATTACTTGTTGCACATCTTAATTCAGTAAAAATGAATTAAATCGAAATTTCATCATGATACATATGATGAGGTGTCCTCCATATGGAAATGAACGTGGGATCAATAGGAGAGAGAAAAAAAGAAGGTTACAAGCACCTCTTTTCTCCCCTCATATATTGGTTTTTTCATTTTTTAAAACGGAAATAAACTCTTAAAACACCTCATTTTTTACTTAATATTATTTTGTCCTACCGATTTGATTGAGGATTTCTTCATAAACTTGATCATGATCAAGTGGCTCTTTTCGAGCCAACATTAAAACTAAGTCTATTTTTTTACCAGAGTCAAGGTCAGTGTATTTTAAAAGTCCTAACCAATTAGAGCTTTTATGTTCATACATTCGTGCGTAACACCGTACTAACCAGTTCTCATGATTTAAAAAAGATGAATTACAAGCAATAATGCTAATTCCAAACTCTGAATAATTAATATCTGACATTGATTCTGTTGGAAGTATTACTTCTACATTTTTCCCACTATGTTCATTTGACTTTTTAAGTACTTCATGAATAGAATTTTCTAATTTCTGTCTAGCTTCTGAATTAAGTTCTAATAATTTCATTATGATATAAGAATGCCCAAATTCTTTGTTTTGTTCTAACCTTTTAATAATTGTACTAATTTCTTCAGAAAGTATTTGTTTCGGTTTTTCTATTTTTTCGGGATTACTGAGATAATCATTTAGAAAGGCTTCTCCACCCGTCTCTAATATAATTATATCGTTGCCTGTTATGTCATCAAAAAACAAATTTTGTACAAGATAGTTGTAAAATAAATCAAGTTCACTTGAGGAATTAACAACTGACTTTACCTGAATACGATTATTTACTTTTAATCGTCTATGCACATAGTGAAGAAATTGACTCGGAAATTCAATAAATTCTGCTATCTTCTTTAAATCATTTAAATTCACTGACCAAGGATATTCCTTATACCTATACACCCCAATGTTACTTAGCTCATGTAATTTGGTTGCAGCTTCCCCAAAATTATCAAGTGTTGTATTAATCAGAAACAAATTAAAATAATCTTCTTTATTCTTTAATGTAAAAATTTCTCTTCCATTTCGGTCGGTAAAAATCGGATTGTCGTTTTCTTGAATATACTTTCTTGTTCTACTTGCTTGTTCAAAAGCTTTCTCAATATTATCCTCAATATTTGATTGGAATCTAAGAAAAGCCCCTCTTCTAGCAGGTTTTGAAAACCTACCACTTTTTGATTCAATTAAAAAGATATTTGAATCGTATATAATTAAATGATCCAACTCACATCTCTTCTCTTCGCCATCCTCAACAACATCATAATATAAAGAACTATATATTTGAGACTCTGGTAAAATCTGTCCAAACACTTTATTGACCTGTTCTTCAAGATACTTTCCCTTTTTATCCGTATATATTTCCCTGTATTGGTCGTCCGCCAATATATCGCTCTCTATTTCATTTTGCATTGCCCAAACTAGACTCAAGATATTTGGAATAATAAACTTATCACCAAATTTTAATATTGGTTTTTCCCTAAAAGGATTATTATCAGTTGGATATTTAAAGTTTGGGGACTGTTCTCCACCAATAGACGATGAAAATCTCTGAATGAAATAGTTTAGTGCTGTTTGATTAATCTCAGGTGTATATTCAATCAATTCGTCAACTGTTATCAAAAGAATTTTTTTTTCTGCATTTTTATATTCATTGTTTACAAAATAAGCTAATAAATCCTTTCTACTCTCTTCATCCTCATATAATCTTTTAAACTCCAGTTCTTCCTCACTATGAGAATTTTTCTGACAAATAAGATGGTGCTTTAAATTCATAAAGTTTCGTGCTGAAGTAAGAGTGTCATCTTTAAACTTGGTTAACCTTTGTTTATATAAAACCATAATTGCCTCAATAATTTGGAAAGCTTGTATGATATTAAATCCTTCATTTTCCTCCAACCAATCCTTAGATGAATCAAATAAATCAATTACTTGGCTTTTTAGAAGTTCATAATTTGTTTCTCCACCATTTAATACATAGTCTGTAGCAATTGAGGCAATAAGAAATTGTTTATCCTTTTCTTTCCCATCCTCAAGATCTTTAACCTTACGAGCTAGATTCGAAAATATCCAATTCTCAAAAAAATTATTTAGACTTTTAATCAAATTTCCCATAGAATCAGAAGAGAATTGATTTTTGTAATCTTCTTTTTGTCCTACGGAGATTATTAACCCACATAAATATTCAAAATATCCCGCATCTATCAATCC
The DNA here is from genome assembly GCF_058323225.1 of Neobacillus sp. PVCKKU3. Classification (NCBI taxonomy): domain Bacteria; kingdom Bacillati; phylum Bacillota; class Bacilli; order Caryophanales; family Bacillaceae; genus Neobacillus; species Neobacillus sp. PVCKKU3. The sequence goes on along the minus strand of NZ_JBLVQN010000045.1, from coordinate 45,781 downwards.
CTTGTTTAAGGAAATATAATAATATAGAGTTAGTTCTGGGATTAAATATTTAGGGTCATTATTGATAACGATATTCCTAATGTTTTTAAATTCATCCTCTAACGCTTCATTTGTCTTAGTATGTATTTTAGTCCAATCAAATTTAGGTGTCATGGCTACTCTCCCTGTTTTAATATTTATTTTTCTCTCTTCTAACTGCAAAGAGATTTTCCCTATGCCATTTCATATATTGTATTTGAACCTCACTCATTTCAATTTTCAAATATTCATTGATATTTAGAAACACCTTTGTTTCCATATCCAAACTATCAGAAATCAAAATCAAACCGCTATCATTAAAACTTATGTACCCCTAATCAAATAAAGCATCATGATTTGGACATAAAAGCAAGCCATTATTGACATCTAGCCTCTCTAGATTATTGGAGCTGCTCCATGGTTTTATATGATTTGCTACTAAGAATCTTTCATCTGAAATACCGCATAACTTACATTTTTTATCAATCACTAAAAGTGCCTTTTTAAAAGCAAATTGACCAATTCTTGACTTGATAATTTGCTCGTTCTCAGTTTTTGTTATTTCAAAAGGTTCTATATCAGTTCTTTCCAAAGGTACTAAATACTCTAAAATACCTACACCATTATCTATGTCATTTCTAATTCTTTGTTCATGCCTACTAAGACAATTAATAACTAAACCGAATTCTGAAACCTGCTTTTAAAAACTACAGCATTTATTAGTTTTTTACATCTCTGTTCTTCACTTCAAAAACGAGTCGGTTAGTGATTTTCTATTACACCGACATGTGTGGAAAATGGAGGTGAAATCCGTATAATAATTAATGCTATTTTGTGATAGTGTTTGTTAAGAGCAATGCTCCTAAAGTGAAGGAAATCTCCGAAGGAAGGATTTTTTAATAACTAGTAATGCTCAGAGTTACGTACTTATCTTTATAGTTGTACTCTACCAAACAGGTAACGAAGGGGGATTATGCCAAATACCATCATAATAAGATTGCATATAACCTCTTCTTATTGCCTCTATCATAAACTCTCTTTTAGAGAACCGTTTATCAAACCGCATAATTGCTTCATTATCAATGTCATCAATGTCCTTCATCATAATCTCTCCATTTTTACCTTTAGTTCGATAGGAAGGAGATAAGATTGCTAGCATGGAAGCAATTATAATAAGAATTTCTCTGACAGTGTATATGTATATCCCATCGGTTCCTAAGTTATCTAAATAAGCTTTTCCTTCTTCAATACTTAAATCCTCGAGGTTCCTGTAGATTGTGAGATGATTGTTTTTAAAAACCATAGCCTTATTATAAATATCAGACTGTTCGCCTTCTCTGCTGCAAAAAACTTCTTCTAACTGTCCGAACATCTTAATGATTTTCATTTTTTCTTCAAGATTTGCATCATGAAACCTATCCACTAAATAAACAGTGTAATGCACGATTGACTCAATGTCCAAATACCTCCAATTATTATTATCCCCTTTAAGAGTAACGACTTTATTTAGATCCTCTCTCGTAAGGGTTCGACCCTCAGTGGAAAAGGTAATAAATTGACAAATTAGTGCTTTTACGTAAATTTCTTTAACATCAGGATTTATTATACTTGGAGAATTGGCAAAGAAAAATTTGTCCACATGCTTATAGATAGTTGACTCCATAGATGATATAGAAAAATCTTCTACCCTAATCTTTATTTTATTTAGATATCCTCTTAAACCTTCGAAAATGGAATCTTCCGCTGAAAAAACTGCTTGGTCGAGTTGTTCCTTTAAAATTTCAGCTCCTTTTGAAATTTTTCCAACTATGACCAATTCATACTCTTCAGCATCCGGCTCATCTTTAATCATTGAGTTTAGGATTTCTTTGATTTTCCCGCTCCCAATTGAACCTTTAGTGGATTTAACCTGTGTGACCTTTTTTACACATTCAGGGTATTCCCACAGCATGTCAATTTTCTCATCATTTGTAGCTGGCTCAAGTGTCACTTTCTCCCATAATTGGTCTGATAATGAGTCTATTACCGTTACGATAGATTGATATAAATAACCTCTTGCCCCATCTCTTCCACCCATATCTTCACCCCTTAATCTTGTTAATAGCAATTTTATTTGGACTAGCTAACATTCAAATTACCCTAAATTTAAAAATTTTCCTCTTTTTATAATATTCGCCATATTTTTTATTAATCCCTTTTTGAATTAACCTGAGTCTGTAAGTTTAGTTGATACTACTACATAAGTAAGGTTAGTTATAAGGTCAAATAGAAGATCTATTTAATCATTCGTTCCAACATACATAAAAAAAGGAGACCCTCAATTAAGAGTTCTCCCTTTCAACATGCCCGTATCTAATTCTATGAAACACTACAATTGCATTGTTTGTGTTTTTTTTCCATTCAGAGGGCTGTCCTTCCTCAAATAGCTTCTCCCATTCCTTGCGTTCTCGTTGCTTCTTATGTTCATATTCATTTATAATTTCTTTTGCTGTACCTTTCTAAGTCCCATGTCCCAAAACGGTATCAAGTTTCATGTGTTTCATACCACATCACCATACATTTCTTCATAAACCCGAATCTCATCTTTAATGGTTTGCATAACTTCGAGATATTCAAGGTCTTCTTTTGTATAACGGTAGTCCTCGGGAGGCTTTACTATCATCTAGTTTTCATAGGTACAGTAAAGTTTCTTCTATTTGATGGCATGTTTACCTTGAAGTTGTTTGATTTGTTCTATCCACAGCCATGTTACTGCTCCCTCATATTTCTAAACGTTTGTTTTTTACTTTTTATTGAATACATAATTTAGTGGTGAATGGATATTATGCTAATTCTGAATATCCATGTTTGTCATTTGCACATATCTCCGTACCATATTCATACAGGAATGACCGAGTATTCTTTACAAACTGAATGGATCGCCACCTTTAAGAATATAGAACAGTGCGACTGTATGCCCAAAGTGTGCGGACTGCATCGTTTGTTATTTATACATGCAACATATCCATAAAGCCTCATGTTATCCCTTACAGTAGCCTCACTCATGTGTTTTCCTTCATAAGTTAAAAACACATATTCATTTTCAAAATCATCTGTTACAGCTATATACTCACTTAGTAATTTCGCTGTTTTTGCCGATATTGGATCATTGCGGGCAATACTTATTTTCGTATTTGCCGCTTTTAACTGAATGGTATACATTTTTTCTTTTAATATCGACTAATTCCGATATCCGAACCATTGTATCTAATAATACATTAAAATAACTTTAGTTCTAAACCCAGTGTCCGTTGATTCATCAATTGCACCAATTAACCGTTTAAACACCTCGAGAATAAAAGCTTCAACATTATCAATAGGTGCTTTGATCGGCTTAAGGCGTTTGTGAATAGGTTCTTAAATCCAATGATTATCTTCTTAGATGTATCGTAAAAATGACCTCACTATTCTAACCTGTATATTTACGGTTGCAGGAGAGTAATCCAGTTCTTCACACATGTAACTAATCCAACCAGTAAAAACCTCGGTGGTCATTTCTCTTGCTGATAATAATACACGACCAATGTACTCCATGAAGTATTGAAAGTTATTATAATATTTCTTAATCATTCTTTTGGCTAATCCCTCTCCTTTTTTGATTAACATGAATTGCTCAAACATCTCCGAAATGGAAAAAGCATAAGCAACCACATTTACTGATTTTGCTTCACGTTTCACCCGTCTTAAATTGTCTTTGACGCAAAATAAAAAACCCCTTCCATAATAAAAATTACGTAAGAGGTTGAACGGTTTTATGTATCAGTCTAAAAACGTTTTTTCATAATCAGCCTAACACAGTCTTTCGTGAGCCTGGTCGAAATCGGTTTGGGAATATGTGTGAACACTTTTTCAGTGTTACTTTGAAAATGTTAATTTGGCGGGAATGCGTGGGAATCGAACCCACCAGACCTGGCACGCAGGTCTCAAGCAGTTTTGAAGACTGTGGAGGACACCAGTACCCCATCCATCCCCGTAATATAGGTAAACCTTTTTAATTACCTTGTTCGTATTACTATATTACATTGAAATATAGTATTATTCAATAAATTGAACCCCATTGTCATTTTTTCGACAACTTTTTAAATAGAAGGAACTTTAACAAATAGCTTATCAAATAGATTTTTCCATTATCGGCGTTTTATGATAACTTGTCAATTCCCTTAAAAACCGTCTATAATGAAGGTTGAATATAACGTTTATGTAGGTGAAATAACATGTTTCAACTTCAAGGTTGGTTTTTGTGGTTTATCCTTTTTTGGACATTTTTTTTAATAGGGTCATTTTCTATTGGTGGATATTTTATGTTTCGAAAGTTCTTAAAAAAGATGCCAAAAGAAGATGGGAAATCAGTTATGGATTGGGAGGAGCATTACGTTAATGAAACCCGCCATTTATGGGGGCCTGAGGAAAAATCGCTGCTTGAGGATTTAGTCAGCCCTGTTCCAGAATTATTCCGTGATGTAGCACGGCACAAAATTGCGGGAAAAATCGGCGAGATTGCCCTTAATGAAAAGGCTCCAAGGATAACCGAAGAATTGGTCATCCGCGGCTATATCCAGGCCACTCCTAAACGGGATCACAAGTTCTTACGGAAAAAGCTATTTGAAAATAAAATTGATGTTGCTCCATATGAGCATTTATTTTAGGCCGTTCTTAGGAACGGTTTTTTGTTTTTATACGTAACCATTTCCGACCACATTTACCTTTTCAGACACGAAGAACCTTCTACGTGACCATTCCTTCACACTTTCATCCATTTCGGGTACGTAGAACTTTCCTACGTGACCTTTCCTTCGCCTCCTCACCCTTTTCGGGCACGTAGAACCTTTCTAAGTGATCTTTCCTTATCACCTTCACCCTTTTCGGGCACGTAGACCTCTTCTACGTAACCTTTCCTTGAAACCTTCACCCTTTTTGGTCACGTAGAACTCATCTACGTGACCATGCCTTCACCTCATTACCCTTTTCAGACACATAGACCTCTATTAAAATAGAAAAACACCGGCCCTTAAAAGCCAGTGTTCCATAAATTACAAAAATTTTATCCCATGAAGTTCCTTATAAAGCTTCTTATAAGATCGATACATCGCAACACGCCAAGGCACAATCATACTAAACGCCAGCAGGAAGAACATACCGCTTAATTGGCCGACGTCAATGGTGCTGCTTAGAATGGATTTCAAAACGATCCGAATCAGTAACAGCCCGACTAATATAAATACAAACGCTTTTGACCTCTTCAAATAAATATCATTGTCACGAATCTCGAACTTCGATGTTTTAATGAGGAATATCGAGAAAAACATTCCCACCACAACAGCCTCGAGTATTTCCATTGGTGTTAATCTAAATTGAGGAACCACATACATTAATGCCCCGCTCGACATAAATACTGGCGGTAAGATAATTTTTTTGACATTGGTTGGCTTTGCGGCAGCTTTCATCCGTACAAAAAATGCTAAGAAGCCCATAAAGACAGCGCCGATAGTTGAAAGAACAACGTAATTCATTGGATTCATTCCTTACCCTATAATTTACTTTCCCATTATACTTCATATTTATGAAAATGGATAAAGATTTTTACTGTTATCCTCGTGGAAAAATTGAATGCACAAGGAAACCTATACAAAAAAAGGAAACCATTTTTAACAAAATCAAAAATGGTTTCATGAAGTCATTAGAATCCTGTAAACCCGCCGAAAAGTGGGGATACGATTTGAATAATTTTTGTCATCCAGTCAAAGAAAAGCATAACCCCCATGATAATCATTAAGGTGCCGCCTATTTTCATAATTTTAACGCTGTGTTTCTTGATCCAATTCATCCGGCCGACAAAGAATGATAAAATGAAGAACGGAATCGCAAAGCCTAGCGAATAGGCCGTCATGTATAAAACGCCTGAACCTGGATTGGACGCAGAAAGCAGAATAACCGATGACAGAATCGGACCAGTACAAGGGGTCCATCCAGCTGCGAACGCCATCCCAATTAATATCGATCCAATATAACCGGATGGACGGTTTTTAAATTCAAAGCGGCGATCCCTCATCAAAAATTCGGGATTTAAAATGCCGACAATTACTAATCCGAAGAAAACGATAAATATGGCGCCTAGCTGCCGGATTAAATCCTTGTATTCCTGAAAGAAGCTGCCAACGAATGATGTACCAAAACCAATCGCAATAAAAATAACGGAAAAACCAATCAGGAAAAATAATGTATGTAATAGGCTCCGTTTCGTCAGCATCGCATTTTCGCTTTTTAATTCACCCACTGACATCCCCGTAATATACGACAAGAACGCAGGATAAAGCGGTAAGCAGCATGGAGAAATGAAGCTTAAAAACCCTGCCCCCAGCGCTAAAAATAAATTTACATCTGCCATATTAACACTCCTACCATAGTCGATACCCTTTCATTCTAACAAAACTTAAGGCTAAAAGATAATGATTATCATGAATATTTTGTGTCTATCATTGAACTAAGCAAATATCGTCAATTAGATGGATATTTATTTACAAATTATCTTTGAAATAATTTACAACTTAGGTTATACTAGTAAAACAGTTTCCATTTAATAGTTTAGAAGTCAGACCTTTAAGTAAAATTTCGGGACTTTTCCAGAAAGGATATCAGCCGTGGTTAAACAAGATATAGTTACTTTAATTGAAAAAAAGCGTGCTGAACTTTATAAAGTTGCGACCAAAAACGGTTTAACCTCCTCTATTGCCATTCGCTACAGTCAGGAGCTCGACCACTTAATAAATGAATATAATCGAGCATATATAGCAAAAGTCCCATCATCATTTGTTGCTCAATAAACATACAAATAAAAGAAGCCTGGCTGCCCAGGCTTCTTTTATTTGTTTACTCTTCTAGTTGATGACATCCTCCATTTTTTCTACCATCCCGTTTTGCAGCAGGAACATTTTATGATAGAGTCCCCTTTGCGCCAGAAGCTCCTGATGGTTCCCACGCTCTACAATTTCGCCTTGATGCAGGACTAGGATTAAATCGGCATCCTGAATGGTGGATAGACGGTGGGCAATTGCGATGGTAGTCCGGCCTTTACGCATTTTTGACAGGGCCGTCTGGATTGCTTCCTCCGTCTCTGTATCAATATTGGCAGTCGCTTCGTCAAGAACCAAAACTTTCGGATTCGCCGCAATCGTTCTTGCAAAGGCAATTAACTGCCGCTGACCACTTGAGAAAGTGGCGCCTCGCTCGACCACCTTATGCTGATAGCCATCCTCAAGCTTTTCAATAAACGTATTGGCCTGAACAAACCGGGCAGCCTCTTCAATTTGCTCGTCAGTCAAGTCGATATTATGAAGACGAATATTATCCTTTACCGTCCCGTAAAACAAGAACGGATCCTGAAGGACTAGGCCTAGCTTCTTGCGTATCTCAGCCTTTGAATAGTTACGGATGGATTCCCCGTCGACTAAGATTTCACCGCGGTCAAATTCGTAAAACCGCATCATTAGATTGATGATAGAGCTTTTCCCGCTTCCCGTATGCCCGACTAACGCAACCGTCTCACCTGGGTTAGCAGCAAAGGAAATATTTTTTAAGACATCGCGTTTTCCGTCATAGGAAAAACTCACATTCTTAAATTCTACTTTTCCTTTTTCAATCTGGCTTGCACCTTCCTCTTTCTGGGCAGGTGCCAAGCTGTCTTCATCGAGCAATTTAAATACTCGAGATCCTGCCACAATCGCCTGCTGATATAATGACAGGCGCATCATCATCTGATTCACCGGTTCAAAGAAACGATCCAGATAATTGATAAAGGCGTAAATAACACCTATTTTCACACTAGTATCAAAAGAAGTAATCCCAAAGTAACTTAATACGATGATTAAGGCAAAAATATAAATTAAATCAATAGCGGGCCTTAACAGCAAGCCGTCTATTTTTATATTTTTCATTCCCGCGTTATAGTGCTTTTCATTGATGTCTCCAAATTCATTTCGCAGGCGCTTCTCTTGCCGAAAGACCTGTATAATGGCCATACCCTGAAGTGATTCGCTCAATTTGGCATTCAACTGGCTGAGCCGCTCCCGCATATCCAAGTAAAATCGCGAGCTCATCTTTCTGTATAGAGCCATGACAAAAATAAGAATCGGAATAATAATCACACACATCAAGGCTAGCTTCACGTTTAAGATAAACATGGCTATGAAAATACCAAACAGCAAAAAACCGCTCTGAATAAAAGTTGCCAGCACCGTGACAAACATGTCTTTAATCGCTTCCGTATCATTGGTAACCCGTGAGACAATACTCCCCGCAGGTGTTTTATCAAAATACTTCAATCCTAATGCCTGCACTTTTGAAAAAACATCGATTCGAAGCTGCTGGATGATATATAAGGCTATCTCCTGAAATTTTACCAATTGAAAAAATAAGAGAATAGCTTTCACAATCTGGATTCCCATATACAAAGAGCCAAGCAGCAACAACGGCTTAAACTCAAGATTCCCCGGTGTCAAATAATCGTCCAGGAAGATTTTGACCAGAATCGGCAGAACAATATCCCCCACTGTTGTTAACAGCAGCAGGACGAAGGCAAGCATAATCGTCTTTTTATGTGGTTTTGTATAGGAAAGGAGACGGAATAAGACTTTTCTTTGTTCGCGTTCCGATAATTGAACTTTTTCTTCCATATTAATGTCCCCCATGCTCGACCAGCTCTTCTAGCTGCTGGTGTAAATACATTTCCTGATACCAGCCATTCTGCTCCATCAATTCCTCATGTGTGCCTCGTTCAATGACTTTTCCGTCTTCCAAAACCAGGATGAGGTTGGCGTGCTGAATGGCGCTTAATCGGTGGGACGTAATCATGGTTGTCTTCCCTTCACGATTTTCCTTAAGCGCGGAAAGAATCGCTTCCTCCGTTTTTGCATCAACAGCTGATAAGGAATCATCCAGCACCAGCAGTTCTGGATTCATCAGGAGTGCCCGGGCAATCGAAATTCTCTGTTTTTGTCCGCCTGATAACGATACTCCCCGCTCGCCGACAATTGTTCTATATCCGTCCGTAAACTGGAGAATATCTTCATGGATATTCGCTAATTTTGCTGCCATTTCAATTTCTTCACGGTGTGCTGATGGATTCGTGAAGGCAATGTTCTCAGCAACTGTAGCAGAGAATAAGAAATGATCCTGCGGTACATAACCAATGGCTTCTCTTAATTTTTCCAGTTTATAATCTTGCAAAGCCCTACCGCCAAAGAGGATTTCCCCCTTGTAACCTTCAAACTCGCGAATCAAGAGTTTTAATAGTGTTGTTTTTCCCGCGCCTGTTTTTCCAACGATCCCTAAAGTTTCCCCTTTGTTTAATCTAAACTGAATATCTTTAAGAATGGGCTGTAATTCGCCCGGATACGTAAATTCATGGATTCGATATTCTACATCACCACATGGTACCAAGTCCGTCGCTTGTTCATGATCGGTTATTTCGACCTTTTCGCCAAGGAGCTTTGCAACACGGTCATAGGAAGCCCGGCCGCGCTCCACAATGTTAAATAGCCATCCGAATGCCAGCATCGGCCAGATTAATAAACCTAAATAGGTAGTAAAAGATATTAATTCACCAATCGTTAACTCGCCATTCAGCACATACTTGGCACCGAATACAATGGATAGGAAAAAGGAAATTCCAACGATGATGGAAATAGTCGGGTCGTAGAGGGAATCGATTTTGGCGACGACAATATTTTTCTTAACGACATCATCTGATTGTTTTCTGAAGTCTTCAATATCCTCTTGTTCCTGGCCGAATGTCTTGATGACCTTTATTCCTGTAATGCTTTCCTGCGTTTTATCATTTAACGATGAAAAAGCTTCCTGGGCTTTATGAAAGCTTCTGTGCAGCATAGTCCCAAACCAGCTTGTCAGTATCGCCATAATCGGCAGCGGGATTAAACAAATGAGCGTTAATTTCCAGCTGATTGTAAAGGCCATTGTCAGAATAACAAAACCGCCGGTTGACAATGAATCTACTAAAGTCAAAACCCCTGCCCCTGCAGTCTGCTGGATAGCCTGAAGGTCATTGGTTGCATGTGCCATTAAATCCCCAATCCTGCTTTTTTGATAAAAGGCAGGGGACATTTTTGTAAAATGATGATATAAACGATTTCTTAGAATTTTGCTTAGCTTTACTGAGGATCCAAAAATCATGATCCGCCAATAGTATCTTAGGATGTAGGTAGCAAGTCCGACAGCAACAAGCACAAAAACCCACTCCGTAAGTTGTCCTTTCGTCATCGTCCCTTCATTTATATGGTCAGCCACAATTCCGATGACTTTTGGCGGAACCAGCTGCAGCAAAGCCACTACTAGTAAAAAGAAAACCCCTGATATGTATGCTTTTTTCTCTTGTTTAAAAAACCAGCCCAGCTCCAAAAAAACCTTCATATGACCTCCCCCAAACGGATTAAAATCATGTACCGTTCATTACTGGTAAAAAATATTTAGCCTGACGAAGATTTATTTTATCAAATTTTTCTAAAATAAGGAAGATTAGGAAATTAACGCTTTAACGCAATAAAAAAGACACTCAACGCTATGATGAGTGTACTTATCAACAAATTTCCGAAAAAACTAGGTAATTTCAAGATTATATGTTACACTTGGTTTACCATTTGATTTACTGTTTTCATGACCCTATTCATTCGTGAATAGGGGTTTTTTTTTATGCATAAAAAAAACAGACCCTTTACAGAGCCTGTTTTGTTTTTGGTTTAATTAAGCTTTACGAACGTTAGCTGCTTGAGGTCCGCGTTGTCCTTGCTCAACATCGAAAGTTACTGCTTGACCTTCTTCTAAAGTTTTGAAACCTTCGCCTTGGATAGCTGAGAAATGAACGAATACATCGTCTCCACCTTCGCGCTCGATGAATCCGAAACCTTTTTCGCTGTTAAACCATTTTACTTTACCGTTTTCCATTTTTGTTGCCTCCTGAAATGTGTAAACACACAATGTAATACTATCCTTGCTCTCAGTGATCATCAAGACGAAAAGTTTTCCTTATACTATCCTTTACACCGAACAAAAATAATTCTTTACTAGTGTAACACGCTTCGATAACAAAAGCAAGCATCTAAAAAGTAAAATAATAAGCCAGTTTGTAAAAAACCCCATTTAAATATTAAGAACCTTCTAAACTTGTCCCGAAGACTTTAATTACATCCTCTAATAACAAAAAAACCACCTTCCTTTGGTTAAGCTTCCAAATAGAAAAGTGGTTTTGTGTTGAAATATTGAAGGATTAAGCAATTTTATAAGAATTTATGATGAAGGATTAAGTCGTAAACTTATCCGATTCTTAAAAATTGCTCTCAACCATCTGACTAACCTTGATATATCAACGTGTTACTTGCCAGTTTGCTTATTCATGGCTTGCATCATTTGGTTGATCTTCTTTTGTGAAGGCTTCATACCCATTTGCATCATCATGGTTTTAAGCATTTGCTCATTGATTGGCGGATTTTTCTTTAAATAGCTCATCATATAACGGCGAGCAATGAAAAATCCTAGTGCTACACCAGCGACAAGTGCCAGTATACCAACTAGAACGTACATCATATAATAACTTCCTCCTTCATGTTGTCTACCATACAACAGTGTACTAAATAAAACGAAATTAGACAATATTCGATTTTAATTAGACATATTTTCTTTCTTTAATTGGCTTTAACCAGCCAAACCGCTCATGTTCTAGGTCAATCGCCAAAAAGGAGGATTCACACTTTCTCAGCACTTCAAAAAACGCTGTCTCCGCTTCATAGCTTCCATGTGCCTCCAGCGAGATTAAATCCTGGTAGACTTCCAATTTTGCCCTACTTATTTTTCCACTAAGATCGATCGTATATGCACCATGGTCTGCTTTAAAGCCCTTTATTTTTCCAAGCTGTCTTTGAATCAGCTGATGGATTTTTAATACTTCTATTTTCTTTGTTATATAGGCAATTTGTTTTTTTGTAATAAATTGAAGCTCGCCCCGTGCGTGCTGATGTTCTTGGAATAGTTGAAAAAACAACCGTTCTCGTCCGAAGTAATGGGTGGCAAATTCATCTTCTATTAAATAAAGCTGATATTTCCTCATTCCAACCTCTCCTCCGCTGACAATCCTTTTATCTATTATAAAGAATCGCTCAGGAAACATTTGTCTTATCGCGGCAAAAACTTTCACTAATTTTGTCGATTTGCAATTTGAGTGTTATATCAGTTATTTATTTCGCTAGAAGCTGACATATAAAAAAGAGAGAGCGAAATTCCCGCTCTCTCTCGTCATTTGATTATTTTTGTAAAAGTGCTTTCACACGAGCCACGACGTTTGGCACACTAAATCCGAATTCTTCCATGATTTTTTCACCTGGTGCAGATGCTCCAAAATGATCGATGGCCAATACGTCACCTTCATCACCAGCATATTTGTGCCAGCCGAAGGATGCTCCGACTTCCAGAGCAAGACGCTTCTTCACGCTCTTTGGAAGGACAGACTCTTTGTATTCTTGAGATTGCTGTTCGAAGCGATCCCATGATGGCATGCTGACAACAGAAACCTGGATTCCTTCTCCAGCAAGTGCTTTCTGTGCTTCCACTGCAAGGCTTACTTCGGATCCAGCTGCTAGCAATAGGGCATCTGGAGTATTATTTCCTGCTGGGGAAACAACATATGCTCCTTTAGAAACTCCATCATATGCGTTTTTATCTGTGTCTTTTAATGTTGGTAAGTCCTGACGAGTTAATACTAGAGCTGTCGGCTTGTTTGTTGATTCAACCGCAAGCTTCCAAGCTGCTGCTGTTTCATTGGCATCAGCAGGACGGATCAGTGACAGACCTGGCATTGCGCGTAATGCCGCAAGCTGTTCGATTGGTTCGTGAGTTGGTCCATCTTCCCCAACTGCGATACTGTCGTGTGTAAATACATAGGTAACAGGAAGCCCCATTAATGCGGCAAGGCGAATTGCCGGACGAAGGTAATCAGAGAATACAAAGAATGTTCCTCCAAAAACTTTAACCCCGCCATGCAGAGCAATACCATTCATGGCAGCGCCCATAGCAAATTCACGAACACCGAACCAGATGTTGCGGCCTTCATATGCGCCTGGCATGAAGTCAGTTGTCCCTTTAAGCATTGTTTTGTTAGAACCAGCAAGGTCAGCAGAACCGCCAATTAAAATCGGCAGGTTTTTAGCGATGCCGTTTAAGGCTTCACCTGAAGAAGCACGAGTTGCAAGCCCTTTTCCTTCAGTGTAAACCGGAACATCCTTATCCCAGCCTTCTGGAAGTTCATGATTTAATGCTTGTTCTAGCTGGCTTGCCAACTCTGGATATTCGTTTTTATACTGAGCGAACATGTCGTTCCACTCTTTTTCTTTTTTCTCACCATTTTCAACGATTAGCTTTTGGAAGTTGTCGTAAACTTCTTGTGGAACATGGAAGTCTTCCTCGAAAGTCCACTTATAAGCTTCTTTGGTAAGCTTTAGCTCATTTGCACCAAGTGGTGAGCCATGAACACCAGATGTGCCGGCACGGTTAGGTGAACCGTAACCGATCACTGTTCTTACTTCAATCATGGTTGGTCTGTCTAAATCATTTCTTGCTTCTTCAAGTGCTTTAGCGATTTCTTCGAAATTGTTGCCGTCTTCAACGCGAAGATATTGCCATCCGTAAGATTGGAAGCGGTCCTTCACACTTTCAGAGAAAGATTTATTCAAGTCTCCGTCCAAGGAAATATCATTTGAATCATATAATACGACTAAACGACCTAACTTTAGGTGGCCGGCAAGTGATGCAGCCTCAGCAGATACGCCTTCCATTAAGTCGCCGTCTCCACAAACACTGTATGTAAAATGATTCACAAGTTCATATTTGTCTTTGTTATAAACGCTAGCAACATGACGTTCTGCCATAGCCATTCCCACTGCCATTGCAATACCTTGACCAAGCGGACCAGTCGTTGCTTCTACTCCCTCAGTATGACCATACTCAGGATGTCCAGGAGTTTTGCTTCCCCATTGACGGAATTGCTTTAAATCATCCATGGATAAATTATAGCCGGATAAATGAAGCATGCTGTATAGCAATGCAGAGCCATGACCTGCGGACAATACGAAACGGTCACGGTTGAACCAATGTGGATTTTTTGGGTTGTGGTTCATAAATCTTGTCCATAATGTATAAGTCATTGGAGCGGCACCCATCGGCATTCCAGGGTGTCCAGAGTTTGCTTTCTCGATAGCATCAATTGAAAGCGTACGAATCGTGGTGACAGATAAATCATCAATTGTGTTAAACATCTTTTTACAACCTTCCTTCTTCGGAAAATACAAACAACTTTAATATTATAGTGCTGTGGATTTTTATTCAACAAATTACTACTTATTTTGCAGCAAAATTCACTTTATTATTTATTTTGACACATGTAAGCGCAGTATATGTAAAAAGGAATACAAATAAATTGTATTCCCAGATTCATTAATGAAGATTATTTTTTTTCCTGATTTTTATTTTCTCAGGTGTAACGTCATTCCCAAGTGGATCAATTATTTTTGTATTTGTCAGGGTATCCAGCATTTGCGACCGAAAAGTAGCTAAATATTCACTTCTAAGTGATGACTGCTCTTTTGCTTCTTTTTCTGTTAAACCCGTCGCTTTCTTTTTCCTTGCCAATTCGTTGATTCTGGCCATTTTTTCCTTGGATAGCATTCAAGTACATTCCTTTCCAAAAAAACTGCTAACATTAAGACAAGATTGTACTAGAAAAGAATTCACCTGGCAAGGATGAAGGTTTATTCCTCCTGCTCTTCAATGAATTCCTGGTATCTTCTATGTACAGTGGCTTTCGAAATGTTATAACCAAAGCCCCTTAATGTTGCGGCAATTTCTGAAAAGGTCAGGCCATTTTTTCTCAACCTGACGATTTCTAGGACAGGCACTTCAATTTTATCCCGGCCCGAATGTTCGCCTAGATTCTTTAAATTTTTTTCCGGCTTATAGCCTTGTTCAACTGCCCGCTTCATGCCGCGTTTTATTTTTACATTATGAAGCTTGCGCTGGTACTCTTCCACCATGCTGACGATTTTTAGCACCATTGAATCCGATTCGGAAAGCTGCAATTCACCATTATGCGAAATGCTGTATAGTTTAATTCCTTCTTTTAAAATGCAATGCAGGATGGCGATCTTGGCATTCCCTCGGCCGAGCCTTGTTTCATCCTGGATCAGGACAGCTTGGACTTGCTTATCTTTAATGCGCTCTAAAAGCTGCAGGATACCATCTCTGTCGAAATCATAGCCGCTCGCCTGCTCTTTAATAATTGAATCGATATGGAATTGATAACGGTTGGCGAGCTGGACAAGCTCGTCTTCCTGGCGTCTCAATGATGTTTCCTGCGTTTCCTTATTCGTGCTTACGCGGCAATAGATGATTGCGTTCATTTTTTAGGTCCTTCCTATTTCTCTAATGCACTTGCTAATTCCCTTTCTGGGGGAGCCTCATTACTAACCGGTATTAAAATTTCTTCACCTGGAAAAATTTCATCCCCTACATCGCGATTATGTTTTTTCACCCAGTTGACGAATTCCTTGTTCGATAATGAATGCTCGCCTGCATACTTTTGAGAAATTTCCCATAGTGTGTCTCCGTCTGTTACAGTCACTTTCAAATATTTATCCTGATTTTTCGGACTTTGCTGAAATGCTAGTACAAATGCTAATGAGCAGCTTAATAATAGAAGAATAATAGCGTACGAGTATTGGTTCCATATTTTTTTCATTAAAAACACCCCTGATTAGAATGTATGTTCGTTTTATTTGATTTGATTATAATCCGAACGTTTGTTTGTTGTCAAGCTTTATTCGAACTTATGTTTGTATAAATTATGCGAACATGTTATAATAAAGACAACATTAACCAGGCGAGGTGTAATTTATCATGGTAAAAGTATCAAAGCGGCAGCAGGATATCCTTGATTTCATAAAAGGAGAAGTGAAAACAAAGGGATATCCGCCATCTGTTCGGGAAATTGGCGAAGCAGTCGGACTGGCATCGAGTTCTACTGTACATGGGCATTTAGCCAGATTAGAAAGCAAGGGTTTAATTAGACGAGATCCAACAAAACCAAGGGCTATCGAAATCCTAGAAGCGGATGAAGCTGCTCATATCCCACGAAACCATGTTGTAAATGTCCCAGTTGTCGGTAAAGTTACTGCCGGACTGCCGATTACGGCCATTGAAAATGTTGAGGAATACTTTCCTCTTCCTGAAAGACTTGCTCCTTCTAGCGAGAATGTCTTTATGCTTGAAATCATGGGAGAAAGTATGATTGAAGCAGGGATTCTTGACGGGGATTACGTTATTGTCAAGCAACAGCCGTCTGCTAACAACGGGGATATCGTTGTTGCGATGACCGAAGAAGACGAGGCTACCTGTAAGAGATTCTTCAAGGAGAAAGACTACATCCGCCTGCAGCCGGAAAACTCTACGATGGATCCAATCATTTTAAACAATGTTACCATTTTGGGGAAAGTTATTGGGGTTTATCGGCAGATTCATTAGTTAATAGATTTCCCAGAGTCCAATCTGTATTTTGATTGGGCTTTTTTTAATTTAATTGGATTGGGATTACCTTTTTAACTTTGAATGGATAGTCTCCTACCCCTGACCAAAAAGTTAAGATTAAACGCTCTCTTTTTTTATCTTTCCCATCTCAAACAAAAAAATAGCAAAAAACCCCTAACGTCTAGCGTCAGGGGTTTTCATCATATTAATACATGCTCATATATTGTTCGCGTTCCCAAGGGTGAACGACAGTACGGAACATATCCCATTCAATCTCTTTTGCTTCCACGAAGTGTTCGAAGATATGCTCGCCTAAGCCAGAAACGATAACTTCGTTTGATTTCAATAGCTCAAGTGCTGCTGCCAATGTTGCTGGAAGATCGATGATGCCTTCTTCGATTCTTTCTTCCTTCGTCATAACATAGATGTTACGGTCAACTGGTGCTGGAGGAGTTAATTTGTTTTTGATACCATCTAGACCTGCTTTTAAAATAACAGCCAATGCTAGGTATGGGTTTGCTGCAGGGTCCACGCTGCGAACCTCAATCCGTGTGCTCAAGCCGCGAGAAGCAGGGATACGAACAAGCGGTGAACGGTTTTGTGCAGACCATGCTACATAACAAGGTGCCTCGTAACCTGGAACCAAACGCTTATAAGAGTTAACAGTTGGGTTGGTAACTGCTGTGAAATATGGTGCATGCTTTAGCACACCAGCGATAAATTGACGTGCAGTATCGCTCATTTGTAGGTCGCCTGTTGGCTCAAAGAATGCATTTTTACCATTATTGAATAAGGAAACGTTACAGTGCATTCCTGAACCGTTTACGCCGAATAATGGCTTTGGCATGAAGGTTGCATGCAAACCGTGCTTGCGGGCAATGGTTTTTACAACAAGCTTGAAAGTTTGGATTTGGTCACATGCTGTAAGAGCATCTGCATATTTAAAATCGATTTCGTGCTGGCCTGGAGCCACTTCGTGGTGGGAAGCTTCGATTTCAAAGCCCATTTCTTCAAGCTCAAGTACGATATCACGGCGGCAGTTTTCGCCAAGGTCTGTAGGAGCTAAGTCAAAGTATCCACCTTGGTCGTTCAATTCCAAAGTTGGCTCGCCTTTTTGGTCTAATTTAAATAGGAAGAATTCCGGCTCAGGTCCAAGGTTGAAATCAGTGAAGCCAAGCTCTTCCATTTCTTTTAATACACGCTTTAAGTTGCTGCGCGGGTCACCGGAGAATGGTGTTCCGTTAGAATTGTAAATATCACAGATTAGGCGGGCAACTTTTCCTTTTTCAGCAGTCCAAGGGAATACTACCCAAGTGTTTAAGTCTGGATATAGGTACATATCAGATTCTTCAATACGTACGAATCCTTCAATAGAGGAGCCGTCAAACATCATTTTGTTATCAAGCGCCTTTTCTAACTGGCTGATTGGAATTTCCACGTTTTTGATGGTTCCAAGAATGTCAGTAAACTGAAGGCGGATAAATTTAACGTTTTCTTCTTTAGCCAAGCGTTGAATATCTTCTTTTGTGTACTTCGGCATTTGCAATTCCTCCAATTTTATTAAAAATTAATGAAAAAAGCGTGAAAGATCTCCTTGTCTCAATGACGAACGATTCAGTCTGTTTGAATGCATCAGTTCATTGCGAAGAAGTTTCCTCAGCTCATCATCGGTAACCTCGCGCTTTGCACTTTTCGCTTGCTGTTCAAGCAGCGACTCTTGCTGTTCTTTGACCAATAATAACTGCTTAATGCCAGCCATATTGATTCCCTGGTCAATTAAGTCTTTTATTTCCAACAGCCTGTCAATGTCATTTAGGCTGTAAAGTCGCCTGTTTCCCTCCGTACGTGCCGGAGATATCAATTGGTGTTCTTCATAGTAGCGAATTTGCCTGGCGGTAAGTTCGGTCAGCTGCATCACTGTACCGATGGGAAACAATGGCATTGATCGGCGAATTTCTTTTCCACTCACCAATTTTCTCCTCCCTTTTGCTAATTTATATTTGTATTATATTTGGTGTTAGGAAATATGTCAATGATATGTAAGATAATCTAACATGGTTTTTTAATAGTTTCTTATAATCGTAATTTTTGACTGTAAACCCTGGCAAGAGGAGTGATGATTCATTGATAACGACCGAACCCAATCGGATTTCTCTGGTAGAGGAGTTATGGAGCGGTCATAACGACTGAATTGGGGTTGCCCTCTTTGCTTCGGGCGTTATGAAGCCGCTCATAACGACTGAACAGGTATTATCTTCTTTGTTTCGGGCGTTATGAGGCCTCCATAACGACTGAATTGGGATTTTTCTTTTTGATTCGGGTGTTATGAAGCGTTCATAACGACTGAATTGGTAATATCTTCTTTGCTTCGGGTCTTATGAAGCCGCCTAATTCGCCAATCTGCCCACAGATAAGGCTTTACCCTACCCAACCGGTGATTTTTCAAGAATTCGGGGCTCATATAAGCCCCATATACTACCGTTCCAGCCATTCTTTCAAAAGTTCGGGCTCATATAAGTCCTATATGCTTCCCAACCAGCCATCCTTTCAAGCGTTCGGGCTCATATAAGACCCATATACTACCCAATCAACCTTTCTTTCGAGCGTTCGGGCTCATATAAGTCCTATACAATTTTCCCTATTCCAAATCCAGTAACCCTTTTTCAACCAAATGATCCAAAGCTAAACATACAGCCATTTTCACGTGGGCATAGGTTAAGCCGCCTTGCACATAAGCGACATATGGAGGGCGGATTGGGCCGTCTGCTGTCAGTTCAATACTTGCACCTTGAATGAAGGTTCCTGCGGCCATAATGACATCATCCTCATAGCCAGGCATGTAGCTTGGATGCGGAGTCACATAAGAATTCACCGGTGAGGCGAATTGGATGGCCTGGCAGAAAGCGACCATTTTATCCCGGTCATCAAACTGAACAGATTGGATTAGATCCGTCCGCCGCGCATCCCAACGTGGAGAAGAATTCATCCCTAGCCGCTCTAGCATGGCAGCGCTAAAAACAGCACCCTTCAAAGCCTGCCCGACCACATGTGGCGCCAAGAAAAAGCCCTGATACATTTCCTGCAAACTATAAAGAGAAGCCCCAGCCTCGGCACCGATTCCCGGAGATGTCATCCGATAAGAACAGGCTTCCACCCACTGTTTTTTCCCAACGATATAGCCGCCGGTTTTAGCAAGGCCGCCGCCTGGATTCTTAATCAAGGAGCCGGCCATTAAATCAGCCCCGACATGGCAAGGCTCCACCTCTTCTACAAATTCCCCATAGCAGTTATCAACAAATACGACGACATCCTGCTTGATTTCCTTGACGAAACTAATCATTTCGCCAATCTCATCAACCGTAAACGATGGTCGGACCGCGTAGCCTTTGGAACGCTGGATGCCAATCATTTTCGTATTTGGTTTGATTTTTCGAGCGATTCCTTCCCAATCAATCCCGCCTTCATCGGTCAATGCAACGCTGTCATAGGAAATTCCAAATTCCTTTAGGGAACCTACTCCATTCCCGCGGATTCCGACGATTTCCTCAAGGGTATCATAAGGTTTTCCTGTAATATACAAAAGTTCATCGCCGGGGCGAAGCACACCAAACAACGCAATTGAAATGGCATGAGTCCCCGAAATAATCTGTGGGCGAACTAGCCCGGCCTCGCCGCCGAAAACATCTGCATACACTAATTCCAACGTATCGCGGCCGATATCGTCGTAACCATAACCAGTAGAAGGAATAAAGTGAGAATCACTTACCCGGTGCTTTTGAAAGCTTTGTAAAACTCGGTACTGATTGGATTCAATGCGTTCCTCTATAGTCTTATGGACTTCAGCAATTTGTTTTTCGACTTCCTTTACAATCGGCTGAAGCTTTTCCCCATTTTTCAAGTGTTGAAACATGCTGTTAACTCCCTTTAATCATTGAATTTCTGTAATTGGCCTGTTATTTGATGATCCTTTAGGGAATACCCTTTGCAGCGGTAGTCTTGAGTTTCTTCATCAAACGTAAGTTCCCTGAGAATCGTATCATTTTTTAATTGCGACAAGAGCTTTCCTTCTGTAGAAGGCACCATTACTTCATATGGTTCCATCATGCCCACGACAAGCTGCTCGATTTTTACCTTTAACGCATGACGGTCTTCCTCATTATAAGCGCTGATGAACACTGTCGGCGTGTCAGCGGTCGGAACAAAATCAGGATGCTTGATATCCCGTTTATTATAAACGGTCAATTGCGGGATATCTTTGACATCCAAGTCTTCAAGAAGTTTATTAACCGTTTTTTCATGCTGAAAATAGTCCGGATTCGACATATCGACGACATGAAGCAATAGGTCAGCTTCCTTTACCTCTTCGAGAGTTGAGCGAAAGGCGGCAATCAGTGCGGTCGGTAAGTCCTGAATGAATCCAACGGTGTCAGTAATTAAAGACAAGAAGCCGCTTGGCAAAATCAGCTTTCGAGTCATTGGGTCGAGCGTGGCGAACAACTGGTTTTCTTCATATGAATCCGCCTCTGAAAGCCGGTTAAAAAGCGTCGATTTCCCAGCATTCGTATAACCGACAATCGCAACCTGAAAAGCTTTATTTTTCTTCCTGCGTTCGCGGTAACGCTCGCGATGCTGCACGACCACCGAAAGCTGGCCTTTGATGTCATCGATACGGCGGCGGATGTGACGGCGGTCTGACTCCAGTTTCGTTTCCCCTGGGCCTCTTGTTCCGATTCCCCCGCCAAGACGTGACAATGCCGTACCCTGTCCAGCCAAACGCGGCAGAATATATTGTAACTGGGCAAGCTCTACCTGAAGCTTACCTTCTTTAGAACGGGCTCTTTGTGCAAAAATATCTAAAATCAGCTGGGTGCGGTCAATGATACGCGCCTCAATTGCGGAAGCTAAATTCCGTTTCTGACTTGGAGAAAGCTCATCATTAAAAATGACCAAGTCAGCCTCCAATTCGGCCACAAGCGCTGATAATTCTTCCACTTTTCCTTTACCTATGTACGTTGCTGGATGAAGACGGTCTCTCTTTTGGACAAGTGAAGCCAATACTTCTCCTTGTGCCGTTTCCGTTAAGGACCCTAACTCATCCATTGAATATTGAAACCTTAGGTCGTCATCATCGATTTGGCAGCCGACCAGAATGGCTTTTTCCTTTGTTTCTCTTTGTTCCAAACGGCATCCTTCCTTTCCGTTAAAGCTCTAATTTCCATCTTAACAAAAAACACTCCGATACTCTAATTTTCCCAATACTTTTTTATTGTAATTTTGGAGTATCGTGATAAAATTTTTATTGTTTATAAAAAGAAATATACATCAGAGAGAAGCGGAACGAAATGACATGGGAAGTATTAAGCATGATTGGCACTATCGCTTTTGCGGTCAGCGGCGCGATTGTGGCCATGGAAGAAAAATATGATATTTTAGGAGTTTATATTTTGGGGATTGTCACCGCTTTTGGCGGCGGGGCGATTCGCAATCTTTTAATAGGTGTACCGGTTTCAGCTATTTGGGAACAGGGGTTATTTTTTCAGGTTGCTATATTATCGATTACGGCCGTATTCTTATTTCCAACTAATCTTTTAAAACACTGGCAAAAGTGGGGAAATTTCACCGATGCCATCGGGCTGTCTGCATTTGCTATCCAAGGTGCCATTTATGCAGCAAATATGAATCACCCGCTAAGCGCGGTGATTGTTGCAGCCGTTTTAACAGGAAGCGGCGGCGGTATCATCCGAGATTTATTGGCAAGAAGAAAGCCGATTGTGCTGCGTTCTGAGATCTATGCAGTCTGGGCGATTCTTGCCGGGCTCCTCATCGGGCTTAAAATAGCCACACAATCTTGGGAATTGTATACATTGTTCATTATCGTGACAGCGCTTCGTGTCCTTTCCTACACATACGACTGGAAGCTGCCGACACACGGCTTACAGCGGATGAACTAAAAAAAGCTGAAGCGCCTTGACCAGGGGCTCCTCCTAAAAGCTATCGCTTTTAGTCGTGCGTAGCTTATGCTCACGAAGCATTACTTTTGCAGCTAGACAATAAAAAATCGACGGGGATAGCCCTCGTCGATTTTTTTATTTAACCATCCTCATCAAACACCAAGTCATTGCTGCGGATTGTCATCAATTCGTGCCGGTCATAACTGTTTTGCAATAACAGCCTCATCGCCTGGGCCCGAATCGATTTTTCAATGATGTTGCGGACGTATCTCCCATTGGAAAAATGATTGGGACTTAAGACAGACTTTACCCATATTAAATGATCCTTAATTTTCTTTTCTGCCTCATGACTTAACGAATATTCCCTTTCAACCAGCATCTTCGCCCCGATTTGCATTAATTGTTCAATATTGTAATCCGGGAAATCGATCACTAATGGAAAACGGGAATGAAGCCCTGGATTTAACGATAGAAAGTAATCCATTTCTCGTGAGTAGCCGGCTAGAATGAGGACAAACTCATGTTGTTTATCCTCCATATGCTTCACGAGAGTATCAATTGCTTCTTTGCCAAAATCCTTTTCGCCGCCGCGTCCTAAGGAATAAGCTTCGTCAATAAACAATATCCCGCCATGAGCTTTCTTTACCAAGTCCCTCGTCTTTTGTGCTGTATGGCCGATATACTCCCCAACGAGGTCAGCCCGCTCCGCTTCGATTAAATGTCCCTTCGTTAGCACGTTCATTTTTTGGAAAAGCTTGCCAATCAGCCGTGCGACTGTGGTTTTCCCCGTTCCCGGATTACCTTTAAACATCATATGAAGAGCTTGCTTTTTTGCTTTGAGACCCATTTCTTCGCGCTTTTTATTGACATAAATCCATGCATAAATTTCCTTTATCGTTCGTTTCATTTCTTCCATGCCAACCAAAGCACCAAGTTCCTCTTCGATTTCCTTTAAGGCGGAATGCTCAGGGGGAATAACCTTTGGAGCAACTTGAAAATCAGTTAACGTCTTCGTTACTGTTTTTCTTTTTTGGGAGTTGAGAGAAACGCTTATTTGGCCATTGCTTTTCATACGAATCGGTTGATCCAAAGCCTTCACCTCTCCTAAACGCAACCAGGATACGTAAATTAGCTTGCAGGAATGTATGCCTTTCTTGTTTGCGGTGAGTTATTTCAAGAAAATCATAATCCTTCATTCTATTTGTATTCACCGTTCGGGAAATTCATTAAAAAAGTTTTCTTTTGATAAAAATAAAAAAAAAGAGCCCAAATTGTATGGGCCCACGGGTGAAGATTTATTGATTTTCCAAGTCCAACTGCACATTTCTTTGCGGTGCAAAGGTTGAAATGGCATGCTTATAAACCAATTGCTGTTTCCCCTCTGATTCAAACAAAACCGTAAAATTATCAAAGCCTTTGATACAGCCTCTTAACTGGAAGCCGTTCAAAAGGAATACCGTCACATTGGTATTGTCTTTCCGGCATTGGTTTAAAAATTGGTCCTGAATATTGATGGTTGTTTTCATTTTGTATATCCTCCTCTTTTATCTCTACTAATATGTATTCGATTTTACTTGAAGCTTTCCTTCAACATATTGTGAAATTTCCATGATTTTTTTTGCGAAATTGTTCACATTTGTCACATCAAACCATTCAACCTCCATCTTGTTGCGGAACCATGTAAGCTGCCGTTTGGCATAACGCCGCGAGTTTTGCTTTAGGTTCTCGGCAGCTTGCTCTAATGATATTTTACCATCAAGATAGTCATAAATCTCTTTATAACCAATCGCCTGAATAGATTGGCAGTCGCGCAAACCCTGTTCGTACAGTCCCTTTACTTCGTCCAATAGCCCTTCCTGCATCATTAAATCGACGCGGGCATTGATTCGCTCATAAAGTTTATCACGGTCCATCGTTAATCCGACAAGGGCGGTTTGGTAAAGCAGGTCCGGCGCTTGAGATTTTTGAAATTCCTGTCTGGTTTTTCCTGTAAGATGGAAGATTTCTAGAGCACGAATCACCCTTCTGAGATTATTAGGATGAATCTCAGCGGCACTTTCCGGGTCAACCTCGGAGAGTTCCTTATAGAGAGCCTCATTCCCTTCTCTATTCGCCCGTTCCTCGAGCTGCCTGCGGAATTCGTCATCTCCAGAAGCATCGGAAAATTGATAATCATAGATGACAGATTGAACATAAAGCCCTGTCCCGCCAACAATGATGGGGAGTTTCCCTTTTTCGGCAATCTCCTTTATTTTAGCTCGAACAAGGGTTTGAAATTCAGCAACGGAAAAATTTTCATCCGGATCCTTTATATCAATTAAATGATGCGGAATCCCTTCCATTTCATCTTTCCTGATTTTCGCCGTTCCAATATCCATGCCGCGGTAAATTTGCATCGAATCCCCACTGATGATTTCGCCATTGAAACATTTAGCCATTTCAATGCTCAGCTTTGTTTTTCCCACAGCGGTTGGTCCGATGATCACTAATAATTTCTGATTTAATTCCAATCTTTTCACACTGCCTTATCACTTTTTACAATCGACGCCTGATAGGGGCGTTTCTCCTTTATCGTATCATAATTTTAAAAAGCAGTTGAACATCAAATAAGTATATACAATAATATTCTTTTCTATGCACTTTTTGAAGAGGAATTTATATTTCAATTGTAAGAATTACATTTCGTCTATTTACAAAAAGATAACGGTTATTTTACAAAACGCTTTCCACCCCCAGATTCATGGTAGGCTAATACGTAGGATATTTTGTAAAAATTAATCGTATTTTGTCATTGGATGAAGAAAAATTAGAAATTAGGTGAATAGAATGTTATCTACTTTTGATATTGGAATTGATTTAGGTACTGCAAATACATTGGTTTATAGCAAAAATAAGGGAATTGCCGTAAACGAGCCATCCGTTGTGGCTATAGATACCGTAACGAAAAATATCGTTGCTGTCGGTACAGAAGCGAAAGAAATGATAGGGAAAACGCCAGAGAAAATCGTGGCAGTCCGCCCGTTAAAAGATGGTGTCATTGCTGACTTTGATGTCACAACAGAAATGCTTAAACAAATCATGAAAATGGCATCTAAAAAGATTGGTTTTGCAATGCGAAAGCCAAATGTCGTGGTCTGCATTCCGTCCGGTTCGACAAGTGTTGAGAGAAGGGCAATTCAGGATGCCGTGAGGAACGCCGGAGCCAAAAAGATTACTTTGATTGAAGAGCCAGTTGCTGCTGCGATTGGGGCAGGCATGCCAATCGACGAGCCGGTTGCCAATGTGGTTGTCGATATCGGCGGCGGCAACACAGAGGTTGCGATTATTTCCTTCGGAGGCGTGGTTGCTTTCCATTCCATTAAAATCGGAGGCGACCGTCTTGATGATGATATTATTCAGCATGTTCGCAAGGAATACAATGTGTTAATCGGTGAAAGAACGGCAGAAAATGTGAAAATGGAAATCGGTTTTGCGTTAATCGACCATGAAGAAAAGTTCATGGATGTCCGTGGACGTGACTTACTGACTGGTCTGCCAAAAACTATTAAACTTTCATCCTACGAAATTCGTAGTGCGATGAAGGAATCACTATTGCATATTTTAGAGGTCATCCGTGCCACACTTGAAGACAGCCCGGCCGAGTTGAGCGGAGATATCGTCGATCGAGGTGTGATTATCACAGGCGGCGGTGCGCTTATGAACGGGATGGAGGCATGGCTGAGCAGCGAAATTTTTGTACCTGTCCAGCTGGCACCTAGTCCGCTTGAGTCAGTCGCCATCGGCACCGGGAAGGCATTGCAGTATATGAGTAAGATTCAGGTTGCGGTGAAATAGGGGTATTTTTGGATTGAAAAATTGGATTCGCTGATATATTGCGAAATTCGCTGATATAATCTGCAATTCGCTGATATGTTGGAAAAATTCGCTGATATATTTGATACCTCAAACTAGAAGTTAGTTTTAAAATGGCAATTTTAGTTTTTCACCAAAAAAAGTCGCATTCTCTCCTAAATTCGCAGGAGAATGCGGCTTTTTTATTTAAATATCACTCTGTTTTTTTCTCAAACTATTAAAATATAGAAAAATCGGCAGCGGAATGATGATGAATCCTAGGCTTTTGATAATTTGGTTTTTGGCTTGCTCTCGTGTTTGGTTCTTTTGGTCTTCGACGGCCTGTTCGTAGTTAGCACGTAGTTCTTTCTCTGACAATTTCTCTCCATTTTCGTTCGGAATCTTACCGCTTTCTTTCATCATTTTAAAATCTTCATAGCTTTGATAATAGCCCGGCGGACTAATCAAATCAGCGGCTGCCATAAAAATCGAGATCCCGCCTCCGATGACCATCATCAGGGTTGCAAATAACACCAAATACGTATAAAGATGGCGAATCACAGCCTCTCCCCCCTTGTCTTTGTATTTCACTACAGAAACAACAATAAAAATAAGCAAAACTGCAGGTAAAAATATACTTAATAGACTAAAGGCAATCAAGGCAATACCCCCATTTTTTCAAATGGTCAATCCTTACAATATTATTATTTCACCAATGTTAAATCATTCCAATACGTTTTAAGGTTATTTTGTTGCAATTTTCGCAATCCCTTTGAGTTTACTGTTTCATTAGGAATCGGCAACTAGGGTTATTTTACCTATTTTCATTTTAGAGACAGTTCTCAGGCAAAATAACTGCTCTATTTTTACCGTTCATCCATCTAATAATCGCCCCCGGGCAATATAACGGACCTATTTTTACTGTTACCCTATTCGACACTGGCTCTTGGGCAATATAACGCCCCTATTTTTACCGTTACCCCATCCTCTACTGGTTCTCAAGCAATATAACGCCCCTATTTTGCCCGTCACCCCACCTAATTCTGGCCCCCGGGCAAAATAAATCGCCCTATTTTTACCGTTTCTCTATCCGACACTGGCTCTCGGGCAATATAGCGCCACTATTTTTACCATTATCCCATCTGAAACTGGTCCACGGGCAAAATAACTCTTCTATTCTTACCAGGAACCCACCAAATTTCGCACCACAGGCAAAATTAGAACACTTTATTAATCAACGAACCCCTAAATGCCTATTTAAAACAAAATAAAAAGCCCAATTCGTTCGCGAATTGGACTTTCGCTGCCTTCTTAAGCAGACATTCAAAATCTTAAAACATATAATGTAAAAATCCAAAAAGTTGGTGATAGCATGACCCATATCATAACCGGACCAAACTGGGCAATTTACTCAGGTGTCCATGCACCTATGGTTGGTCCCTGGAACCAACCCATCCAGAATCATAATTACATCCACGTTGGACATCACCAGTATCATTTGATTCCAACGCTCTACGGATATCCACCGGCGTTTCCGTATCTAGGGCCATATGTCCCGTTTCGCAACTAAGCTAATTAAGTCTACATCACACGTTTAAACATTTTCTCCATCTCGTACACAGAGTAATGTACGATAATCGGCCTGCCATGCGGGCAGGTGAACGGATCGGACGCCTTTCGCAGATCGTCGAGAAGCGCTTGGATCTCATCATCCCGCAAATGGCGGTTCGCTTTGATGGAGGCTTTACAGCTCATCATGATAGCCGCTTCCTCGCGAAGTTTTTTAATATCCACTTTTTTCATTAATAACAGCTGCTCAACCATTTCCTCAATGATTTCCTTCTCCTGCCCCTTTGGCAGCCATTGAGGATGGGAGCGGACAATGAAACTATTGATACCGAACTCTTCGAGGAAAACACCGACCTTTTCAAGCTCATCCTTATGCTCGGTAATTTTAATATAATCATCTGTTGAATATTCAAAAGTCAACGGGACCAGCATCTCCTGCAGCTCCGGAGCAACCCGACCGACTTTTTCTCGGAAATACTCATACTTAAGCCGTTCTTGCGCAGCATGCTGATCGATGATATATAAGCCATTTTCATTTTGTGCAAAAATATACGTTCCGTGCATTTGCCCGATCGGATACATCCGTGGGACCCTGCTCTCTGTCTCTACAGCTGGCTCCACTTCAGGGTAATCCTCGGGCTCGTGTTGAGGAATTTCCTCATCTTCAAATGAATCATATTCCCTGTCACTAGTCGGTTTAACTTTTTCCATTTCCCTAAAAAAAGGTATTCCAACTTCAGGTTGCGGGACGAATTCCTCTTTCCTATTCGAAAAGTCAGTTTCCCGCACGGGTTCTTCTTTCATTTTTGTAAAAAACGACTCAGCAATAGCAGTCGGCCGCTCCCCGCCAAAGCCAGAGGAAGAGGAAGAACGAGCAGGAGAGGTTCCCTCATCAAGCGCTAAAGCCGTTTGCTCCGTCTTAGGTTCCTCTCTTTTCGTATAGGCTGTAGGAATCAGCACCTTCGATTTAAATGCATTTTTTATAATAGAAGTAACTAGTTCGTTCATCTCTGCTTCTTTACTAAAGCGGACCTCCATTTTCGACGGATGAACGTTCACATCCACGAGCAGCGGATCCATCTCGATATTGAGAAGCACGATTGGATACCGTCCAATCGGCAACAGCGTATGGTACCCTTCGGTAATAGCCTTAGCCAGTGAATAATTTTTAATAAACCGGCCGTTAATCATCGTCGAGATATAGTTCCTTGAAGCCCTTGTCACCTCAGGCATGGAAGCAAATCCACTCACTTTATAATCCAGCGAGGTACCCGAAATCGGCACCAGCTGTTTGGCGATGCTCATCCCGTAAATGGAGGCAAGAACCTGGCGGACATCGCCGTTTCCGTTCGTTTGCAGGAGCTTCCGCTCATTGTGAATCAAGCGGAACGCCACCTCTGGATGAGAAAGGGCCAAGCGGTTGACGACATCGGTGATATTCCCTAGCTCTGTGTGAATCGTCTTCATGTATTTCAGGCGAGCAGGCGTGTTGAAAAACAAATCAGTGATGGTAATATCCGTTCCCCGTCTACTTGAAGCTTTTTCAAAAGTTTCAACCTTACCGCCCTCGATCACCACGCGATTCCCGGCACCTTCACCGGTTGAAGTTTTCAGCTCAAGTCTCGAAACAGAGGCGATACTCGGCAGGGCCTCACCGCGGAAACCTAATGTCCGAATCCGGAACAGGTCATTTTCATTTTTTATTTTTGACGTGGCATGGCGCTGAAAAGCGAGCAAAACGTCATCCTCTTCAATTCCATTGCCATTATCGGTGATGCGGATTTTCGCAAGTCCCGCTTCTTCGACCTCAATCTCAACCACCGTACTGCCGGCATCAATGGCGTTTTCGACCAATTCTTTGACAACAGAGGCGGGGCGTTCGACTACTTCACCCGCCGCTATTTTATTAGACAGGGCATCATCTAGCTGGATAATCTTCCCCATGCATTCCGCCTCCTAAAAAAACTACTTTAATTTTTTCTGCAGTTCGAACAACACGTTAATCGCCTGGAGAGGTGTCACATCCAATAAATCCAGTTCCTTAATTTTATCAAGAACCTTCTTTTCTTTGGTAGAAAGCTCTGGTTTCTTCGTTTCCTTCGGTTCATCAAAGAACGAGAGCTGGGTGAGATGATCTGGAACCAGTTGATTAGCCGCCGCTGCTTTTGATTCCTGAACTGCAGCCGGAGCAGCCTCGACCACTCGTTGTTCTTTCACTTCCCCAGGTCCCCCTGGCTGCTGTTCAAAAGCAGTCAAAATCTCATTTGCCCTTGCAATTAATTCAGCCGGAAGCTCAGCCAGCTGAGCCACATGAATTCCATAGCTCTTATCCGCTGGACCTTCCTTAATTTTGTGTAAAAAGACAACCTTGCCATGATGCTCAATCGCGCTGACATGGATATTTTTCAGTTTGGAAAGCTCTTCTTCCAATACCGTCAATTCGTGATAGTGCGTAGAAAATAGGGTTTTCGCCCCGATACGAGTATGAATATACTCGATGATTGCCTGTGCTAGTGCCATCCCGTCATAAGTGGACGTCCCGCGGCCGATTTCATCGAATAAAATCAAGCTGTTTTGCGTCGCATTGGCGATGGCATTCTTCGCTTCAAGCATTTCCACCATAAAGGTACTTTGTCCGGAAATCAGATCATCCGCTGCCCCGATGCGGGTAAAGACTTGGTCAAAAATCGGCAGCACTGCTTCTGAAGCCGGTACATAACAGCCGATTTGTGCTAAGATAGCTGTCAAGGCAATCTGGCGCATATACGTACTTTTACCGGACATATTTGGACCGGTAATCAGCAGCACTTCACGGTCGCTGTCCATAAAACAGTCGTTCGGCACATATTCCTGAGTATTTAACACCTTTTCAACCACAGGGTGGCGGCCGTCCTTCACGACAACCCGACGTTCTGATGAAAACTGCGGTTTGACATAGCGGCGGTCTTCGCTCACCTGGGCAAAACATTGCAGCACATCCAGCCCACTCACGGTTTTCGCCAAAGCTTGCAGACGTGGAATGTATTCCTTCACCGTTTCACGGATTTCCGTAAACAATTCGTATTCAAGCTCGCCAATTTTTTCTTCCGCTTGTAAAATTAACGCTTCTTTTTCCTTTAATTCAGGTGTAATAAAGCGTTCCGCATTTGTTAAGGTCTGCTTCCGCTCATACCGGCCTTCCTCCAAAAGATGAAGGTTCGCTCTTGTTACTTCTATATAATAGCCAAACACACGGTTGTAACCGACCTTTAAGGACTTGATACCGGTTTTCTCGCGCTCTTCCCGCTCCAGCTGGGCAATCCACGTTTTGCCGTTGCGGCTGGCATCACGATACTGGTCAAGCTGGTCATTATAGCCGTCCAGGATGATATTTCCCTCTTTTAACGAAAGCGGCGGATTCTCGACAATCGCCTGCTCTAATAAATCGGTAACTTCCTCACACGGATCCAATTTTTCAGCAATTTCATTCACTCTCGAATCCTGCATGTTGAGAAGAATTTCTTTTAAAAATGGTACCTGCAGGAGCGAATACTTTAATTGCACCAAATCACGGGCGTTTACATTACCAAATGCAACTCGGCCCGCCAAACGTTCCAAATCATAAACTTCCTTTAATTTTTCACGAAGCTCCTGACGCTCAAAATAATGGTTCATGAGAACTTCCACCAATGTATGGCGATGCTCTATTTGTTCACGGTCAATCAACGGCCGGTCAATCCAATGCTTTAATGTCCTGCCGCCCATTGCTGTCATCGTTTCATCCAACAGCCATAATAAGGAACCTTTCTTCCCTTTCGAGCGAATCGTCTCGGTTAATTCCAAGTTGCGCTTCGAATAGTAATCAATTTTCATAAATTGATGGATTTGATAGGTTGTGACAGGCTGAAGATGGTCAAGGCTCCTCTTTTGCGAGCGGTATAGATAGTGAAACAGCCTTGCTGCCGTCTGCTTCAATTTATCCTGATTTAAATCCTCGAGCAGGTTGGCAAAATTCATCTCTATTGAACTATTATCCTCAAAAGAAATGGCCAGTACATCTCGTTCGCGCATCTTCTTCTGAAGTTCGCCGTCAAAATTACTTGCAACCACGACTTCCTTAGCGCCCAAAACAGCCAGTTCGTTCAGTACCTCATCAAAATTAGTCAGTAGAGTTACTCTGCTTTCACCTGTGGAAATATCGTTATATGCTAGTCCGTATGTGGTATCGTCGAAAGCGGTAACCGAGGCAATATAGTTATTCTCTTTATC
This sequence comes from Neobacillus sp. PVCKKU3, assembly GCF_058323225.1. Taxonomy (NCBI): domain Bacteria; kingdom Bacillati; phylum Bacillota; class Bacilli; order Caryophanales; family Bacillaceae; genus Neobacillus; species Neobacillus sp. PVCKKU3. The sequence continues at coordinate 13,550 of NZ_JBLVQN010000045.1, read as the reverse complement.
TGTTAACCCTTTGCCGTCCATCACCGTACCCGGGGTGATTAGCTGGACCACTTCCCGGCGCACGACCCCTTTGGCCTGTTTCGGATCCTCGGTTTGTTCGCAAATCGCCACCTTGTAGCCCTTTGCAACTAATTGTTCAATATAATTGGCCGCTGAATGGTAAGGAACGCCGCACATCGGAATTCGTTCCTCTGTACCGCCTTCGCGGCTGGTTAAGGTTATCTCTAATTCCTGGGATGCATTAATGGCATCCTCGAAAAACATTTCATAAAAGTCGCCTAAGCGAAAAAATAAAAAGGCATCCTTGTAATCTGCCTTAACTGCTAAATATTGCTGTATCATCGGCGTGTATGCTGTCATAATTTCCTCCACCGTTTAAAAACTTTCGATTATCTTCGACAAACAATTATATCATAATTGGGGGGATTTTTTGTTGGTAGAAAAAACTATCTTGGTTACCGGACCGGTAGATTTTTCTTGGGTTCAGGCTTCAATACCCTTTATTGGCTACCGAACTGGCGGATTTTTCTTGGGTTCGGGCTCCAATACCCTTTATTGGCTACCGAACCGGTGGATTTTCTTCTGGTTCGGGCTTCAATACCCTTTATTGGCTACCGGACCGGTGGATTTTGCTTGGGTTCGGGCTCCAATACCCTTTATTGGCTACCGAACCAGTGGATTTTGCTTGGGTTCGGGCTCCAATACCCTTTATTGACTACCGAACCGGTGGATTTTTCTTGGGTTCAGGCTCCAATACCCTTTATTGGCTACCGAACCGGTGGATTTTTCTTGGGTTCGGGCTCCAATACCCTTTATTGGCTACCGAACCGGTGGATTTTTCTTGGGTTCGGGCTCCAATACCCTTTATTGGCTACCGAACCGGTGGATTTTCTTCTGGTTCGGGCTTCAATACCCTTTATTAGGAACTTCACCTGATTTTTGTAGTCTACATTTTCAAAATCTTAAAATTTATTAGCTTGTTTTTTAATAAACTAATATTATGAAAAACGCAAGAAACCTGAGCTAAAAAAATTGCCCAGGTTTCCTCTTTTTTCTATTATTTTGTACCTTCATTCGTACTATAGAAGAACTTCGCGGTAATGGAACCATCACCATTCTCTTTAATATCGGTTACATGGATTCCAGAATCGGCCGGTGTTGCGCTATTGCCCTTCCAGAAATAATATGAACCAGTATGGACATTGGACGTAGTTGGGGTAATCTTGGAACCGGTCTTAAAGAAGTCCCCTGCATCACCACGGTTTTTATTTTTCTCTAAGTCATATTTTCCGTCCGCCTGCACGACAGATAATCCATAGTGAGTAACAACTGTACCGTCGCTGGCTTTCGTTGACTGGTTGTATTGGAAGCGTTTGTTCATCCAGTTTTCTACGTTATTCGGACGGAAACCGGCAGTCTGATAGAGGCTGATGATATTTTCATCAACATGCCATGCAACCAAACCATGGGAATCTGCACCCTGGCGGATTAGCCCTTTGTTAAAGCCGTCCTGCTGAACATTTTCAAACAAGAAATATTCAGTTCCATTGGAACCTGGGACTTCCATTTTAACGATGCCGTCTGTCGCACTCGCCTTATTAATTGGCGGTAATGTAATTTCCTGAACGCCATCCCCTGGTGCTACCACTTTAGGCTCAGCCCATCCTAAGAAAACTTTTGAAAAAGGATCAAAATGGGTCGGCGAGTTTCCGGAATAAGCCCCACTATCAGGATAACGCATCCAAGAGCCACCTGCCATCATGGAATAGTTTCCTACTCCTTCAGATGAGTATGCTGTATCATAGAAATCCGGCAATCCTAAAGCGTGACCGAATTCATGGGCATAAACCCCGGCAGTAGCAGGATATGGACCCGTTTTCGATGCTTCGTCGTAACCACCAGTAGCTTCGTTAAATCCAGCGACGTTCCCGCCGATAGCTGGCTGAATGTTGTAGTTATTGACGATAACTCCATCATATGTCATATCCTCTGCAACCGTCTTATTAATCCATGCAGCCTGGCTCATCCCAGCATAAACATCCGCAGGTTTACCAGTTTCATAGTATTTGCCATAATACAACGCACTTAATAGACTCCATTTATGTGACCAGAATTGAGCAGGGTCAGCGCTCCACTCCGCACCCGTTCCTTCATGGATAACGAATACATTTGGAACCTCTCCCTTTACAGCGTACTTTGAAAAATCAATTTGGTCATCAGCAGCCTTCAACAGGTCACGGATAAATTCACCTGTGTGGGCATCACCGTTTACGTTACCTAAAACGTATTTACCACTTTCAGCATACGTACCTTCCTGATCTAAATAATAGGAAGCACCTTTAGGCAGTTCAACCCAAACCATTTCAGAACCGTCATGGACAAGATTGATTCTATCATTACTGGATTCCTTATAGGCATTTTGCATCGTGCGATTGGTCGGTGCTTTCACACCATTAAATTCCGCATATTGTTTGAAATAATCTAATTCATAAGGGTTATACTCATTACCAAAAATCAAATCCTCATAGTAATGCGCTGGCACTTGTCCTTGCAGGTCCCCAATCGGCTCGTCCCCATCTTTATATTTAGCTAGAATAACAAGTACTGGCACATCACCTTTTGCGTCACGGTAGGCAACATGATTGTCACCAGCCTGCTGGAATTTTGCCCCTTGATTCGCCAGTTTTTCCGCAGGGTCAACCTTTGAAAGATCTTTTCCCAGCTTCTTAGCTTTTTCAGCTAGTTCCGGAGCCGCACCTACATAATGCGCCAAACTTAAACTATATGTACTAGAAGCCTGTTTTGCTTCCCCGCCCGGCTGGTATCCTGCCAATGCGATACTTCCCGCCAATGCCAATGTTAGACCCGTTTTAGATAATACTTTTAACAAGAGCATCCCTCCTAATAAAATCGTACTATTCAAACATATCAAAATTTTCCAGTAGTCAAAAGGTACTTAATTCCCGCAACTTTGGTAACGTTTTCAATTTTCATAATATGTAAGTCCTACGATACAAATTCAGAAATATTATTGTAAATTTTTATAATAATTTGCAAACCGATAGGTCCTTACATGCAGAATATAAAATGGTCATAATATACTTAGAAGTATTAAAAAACCAATGGCAAAAGGAGATGGTATCGTTGGATTGGTTCGGGGGCAGCTATAAAGACTTTGATTTTGAAATGTTCTCGATCAGTCATTGGATGATCATTGCCATCTTACTAGCAGGATCCACTTCAATCTTTGTAAATCGGGAAAAATTTTTCGACAAAAACAAATGGAGAAAAGTAGAAATTGGGGCAGCTTTCTCGTTAATTTTAATTGAACTGACCTATCATTTCTGGATGTATATAAACAGAGACTGGGACGTTAGTCACGCCATTCCATTAGAACTTTGCAGCATCAGCTTAATTTTGACTGTACTTTTGTTACTAACTAGAAAGAAAATCATATACGAAATTTTATTGTTCACAGCACTTTTGGGTGCGTCACAGGCCATTTTCACCCCAGCCTTAAACTTTGACTTCCCGCATTTTCGTTTCTTTCATTTCTTTTACACGCATTTGATGGACATCTGGGTAGTGTTCTATTTCACTTGGGTTAAGGGCTACCGCCCCACTATTTGGTCTGTCGTAAAGCTTTTTGTTTTCTTAAATGTGTTGATGCCAATCATCATGTGGATCAATAAACTTGTCGGCGGAAATTATATGTATTTAAGCCACAAACCGAAAACAGCAAGTTTATTAGACGTCTTGGGGCCATATCCATACTATATTTTATCGCTTGAAGGGCTGTTAATCTCGCTAAGTCTTATCGTCTGGTTAATTTTCCGGGAAAAAGGAAACGGAAACACCAAAAAAATTAAGGAACTACCAATTCGCTAAACTTCTTTATTGACCTTTTTCGCTGTTCGAATTATAATTATAAACGTTCCACAAATTTATATGTCCCGATAGCTCAGCAGGATAGAGCAACAGTTTCCTAAACTGTAGGTCGGAGGTTCGAATCCTCTTCGGGACGCTAAAGAAACCCTTGCTATGGCAAGGGTTCTTCTATTTTATATGTTATTGCCACACTTGTTAAACAGTAAATTTGCACCGCTTCTATTAACCCTGGGCTAATAAAAAAAGAGAGCCAATCCTCTCTTTCTTTGATTAGCTCTCTTAATTTTATATTAATTCCGTTTATTGATTTGCTTTTTTTACCCATTCTGCCACTGTAACAGTACGCTTTGCTTGATGTTTTACAGCTGCTTGAACATCTTCAATCATTTTTCCATCTTGACCAACAGTAACACTTGTTCCATATGGGTTTCCACCAGCTCCAAATGTAACCGGATCAGTATACCCAGGAGCAGCCACAATTGCACCCCAATGATACATCGTTGTATATAGTGATAAAATAGTTGCCTCTTGACCGCCGTGAGCATTTTGCGCTGATGACATTGCACTAACAACTTTATTTACAAGTTTTCCATTAAACCAAAGTCCACCTGTAGTATCTAGGAATTGTTTCATTTGTGATGGCATATTACCAAATCTAGTTGGTACGCTGAATATAATTGCATCTGCCCATTCTAAGTCGTCTAATTTAACCTCTGGTACATCTTTTGTTTTTTCAACTGTAGCTTTCCAAACCGGATTCCCCTCGATAGCGGATTGCGGAGCAAGTTCAGGTACTTTTAATACTTTTACTTCGGCTCCTGCTTCTTTAGCACCTTCTTCTGCCCATCTTGCTAATTGATAGTTTGTTCCACCCATGCTGTAATAAATAACTGCTAGTTTAACATTTGTCATTTTTTTATTCTCCTTTTCTGATGATTTCCAAATAATTTGGATAGAAAGCCCATATTGATACACCTCCTATTATTTCTTTTTTTTTATTTTACATTCTAAATTTTAGAAAGCTTTCGTACTCACAAATTTTTAAACAAGTGGTAGCAGATATGATAGGTAACGAAAAAGCAACCTTATTTGAAACAAGGTTGCTTTCATTTACTATTATTTAGAAATACGTTTTTGTAATTTTTCTCTTTCTGCTTCATAACCTGGTTTTCCTAGAAGCGCGAACATATTTTTCTTGTATACCTCTACACCCGGCTGGTCAAGAGGATTTCTCCCATTAACAAGGCCCTTAGCTTTTAAAGCTTTTTATACAGTCTTCCAGTCAGCAGCAAATTTTTCAAGTCCTTGATCGGTCAACGGATGTTTTGACAATTGCTCAATGACCTTGAATGGAATCGTTGCAATATGAGCTCCTGCCATCGCTACACGGGTAACATGGTCTGGATGACGCACGGATGCAGCAATGATTTGCGCATCTAGATTTTGAATCCGGAACATCTCTGCGATTTTTGCGACAAGTTGTACACCATCTTCATTAATATCATCTAAACGTCCTAAGAATGGTGAAACATAAGTAGCACCTGCACGTGCCGCCAACAATGCCTGGTTCACACTAAAAATCAAGGTAACGTTGGTTTTAACACCTTTTTTAGTTAAATAGCGGCAAGCCTCTAGTCCATCAAGGGTCATTGGAAGCTTGATGGTGATATTCTTATCGCCGCCGTTAATTTTAATAAGCTCGTCTGCTTCTGCAATCATTTGGTCAGCAGTTAAAGCATTAGGTGTTACCTCGGCAGAAACTGACTCCACTTCTGGAACGGCATTTAGGATTTCAGCAATTCGGTCTTCAAATTTAACTCCTTCTTTTGCTACCAATGAAGGGTTGGTTGTAACACCTGAAAGAACTCCAATTTTATACGCTTTTTTAATCTCATCTAAGTTTGCAGTATCAATAAAAAATTTCATTTTTGTTTTCCTCCTATTGTTAAAAAATTCGTTTATTTTAATTCTTTACGACAGCGTGTACGCCAAATTCATTTCTTAATGCGGCTACAACTTTACCTGAAAATGTATCATTAGCTAAACAACGGTAACGCATTAATAAAGACATTGCGAATTTTGCCCTCAGTTAAGTCCCATTTTTCATAAACCAATATGTCCTACCTTTATTATGTTCTCCTCCTGTGTTGAATAATAATTTTTCCATTTCTTTAATGGTCCACTCAAGAATGTTTTAAGACACTTTTCGCAATTATCCTTTTCAAATTCTGTTTTACGTTTACGGCCAAAGATGCTTCGGAACCGGTCCAATTAAAATGACATCTGGTGTGGCATTTGTTTCTTCTAATACATAAGCTCCCCTAGAAAGCTTCTCTAGATTTGCTTTTATTTCATTAAACACTGGTAAGTTTTGCCGGCTGAGGTTTAATGCAACAGGTCTTTCTGTTTGCTGAAGAGCATATGCCCATGCACTATCTGTTTCGTTTGCATCTGTTGGTAGAAAAACCGTTAACCCTGGTATAGAAATTTAGGTTATCTTTATTTATTAGGTAATTTTTAGTAACTCGTTTTACTTTATGTAGTCATGATAACTTCTGGTTAAATTATCGTCAAGTTAAGTATCTCGAATTTGAAATATTTATTTTTTCAAAATAAAAAACCTATGGTCATGACGACAATAGGTTTGGGCAGTCTATTATTATGTAACAAGCACTTAGGTTAGCAGAGGCAAAAGAATAAGAAATTCGGTCCCCACTCCTTTTTCGCTTTTCACTTGGACCTTACCTTTAAACGAACGGATAATTTGATAGCTTACCATCATTCCGAGTCCCGTTCCGCTTTCTTTTAAGGAATAATACGGAGATCCAAGGCGGTCGATTTGCTCTTGGCTCATCCCGATTCCTTGATCCTTAATACTAATTTTAAAATAGCCATCTTCATTTGAAGCACACGAAATCCACACCATTCCACCGTTTGGCATCGACTCGATTGCGTTTTTCAAAATATTAATCAAGGACTGGTCTAATTTTTGAGGATTAGCATAAACCCAACCGTTTTCAAAAATATCTGTTCTTATCACAACATTATGGCCAAGGGCGTAACTGTGAATAAGATTAACCACACGATGTAATTGGTTCCCTACATCGACTCTTACTTCTTTATGGTTGGATGGTTTTCCAAAAGATAAGAAATCATTAATAATTTCATTCGCTCGATCTAACTCTTCAATGGATAGTTGAATGTATTCCTTCTTCTTTTGAGCCAAATCGGGCTCGTCTAGAAGCTGCAGGAAACCACGAGTCACCTGCATCGGATTTCTAATTTCATGAGCGAAAACACTTGTTAACTCACTGATCACTCGCAATTTCTCTGAGTCTTGCATCTCTAGCCGCAACTGGTGGATCTCCCTGATTTTTTCAATTAACAAAGTGAAGGACCAGGTAAATACGACTGCAAAAATCAAATGAATCATCTGTACTTTTAGATGTTCAAACGTAAAACCTCTTAACATTCCAAAAACTGTAAGGCCAATTAAACAGTAGTAAAAGGAAAGGCCCACTGCAATTTTAACCCTGTTATCTTTTTTCGCCCTTTTGAACGACTTTTGAAAAAACATGATAACCGGAAGAAATAATAATAAGACAAGCACGGTATTATAAAAACCCACGCTGATTCCGAAACTAAGTCGATACAGTATGATTAGGCCTGAGAGGAAAATACTCGACCAAAATCCTCCGTATAGGCTTCCTATAAGAAGGGGGATAATTCTTAACTCCAACCTGGCATTTTGACCAAAACTTACGGGAAAGGACATGCATAGTACTATTGAAATCCCCCACAGAATGGTCATGATGACTTGTTTATTTTTTTCGCTCTTTACCTTTTCCATAATAAAGGTAGAGTAAATAAATATGGGAATGACTGTAAGAGTCAGCTGCAGCAAAAAATCCTTTATTATACTCATCTTTGTAACCTTTCACAGACCGTCCAAAAATTCTAGTAGTAATATTACATATTATACTTTAAATTTACTATAATTTGTCTACATAGTTTTTTCAAAATAATGTCATTTTTTAGAATGTAAAAAAGCACGGCTTATAATGAAGCCATGCTTAACTGCCATTTCAAGTAATTCATTCACTGCTAATAAAAGCTTATAAAATTTCCATCCATGTTTTTATTGCGGTAGCTAATATTAAAAGGCCCATAACAATTTGCAAAACTTTCGTATTTACTCTTTTTCCAACATTCGCGCCAATTGGAGAAGCAATTAAACTGGCAACAACCATGATAATGGAAGGCAGAATGGCGACTTGCCCTGTTGTAAGTTTTCCGGTAACAGCTCCAATGGATGAAATAAGTGTAATGGCCAAGGAAGAAGCAATGGTCATTCTAGTCGGTATTTTTAAAACAGTCAGCATGATGGGGACGAGCAGAAATGCGCCCCCCGCACCAACGATACCTGCACCTATTCCGACGACAAAGGCGAAGAAGGCTGCAAGCCATTTATTGAATTTTACTTGTTCTAAAGGAATATCATCAATTCCTCGTTTTGGAACAAACATCATGATGACGGCAATCAATGCTAAAATTCCATAAACTATATTAATTCCGCTTTCCGGCATATGAGTGGATCCAAAGCCTCCAATAAAGCTTCCAATCAAAATACTGATTCCCATGTAGGCAATTAACGTTTTATTTAGGAATCCTCCTTTACGGTATACCAAGACACCCCCAATTGTCGCAAAAAACACTTGGATGGCCGTAATCCCTGATACTTCATGGGCTGTAAAATGACCTACTCCCAGTAAAACGGGAATGTACAATAACATTGGGAAATTGATGATCGCACCACCAATACCCAACATTCCTGAAATAAATGATCCAACAAATCCAATTAGGAAGATCGTGATGATAAAGCTAATATCCATGGTGTCCTCCTTTTAAATAGGCTCTGTTATAGCTGAATGTTGATTTTACTGTGTTTTGAAAAATAAACGGAGAAATTCCGTTTAAATTGGGAAATACCCTTATTTCCTTAAAAATAAAGGAAGTTTTTCCGTTTATATGATCCAAATCTCTGGATTTTGTCTTATTTAGAGCAGTTAATCGGAATTTCTTCCCTTATATTTGCTTGTTAAGCATCCTCTTTATACAATAGCCGGAAATTCTCCGCTTGTGAATTCTCGTACCTATACGAAAACCAACAATGAATATTAACAGACTCTTAAAATAAAAGGAACCTAAACTGGTTCCCTTTTGTTTAACGTTTTTAATCCAACTTTATCGAACTGCACAGCGGTTAGGTCCAATTTCCATTTCACGTTGCTTGTCGATGTCTGGATTGATTTTCCCCATGTTGGTTTGGCGAATTTCTTGATACGCATTTGGCTGAGGAGGCAGGTTTTCCGTTACCATTTTTCTGAATTCATTTTCGTCTTCAATATTTAGACCATGATTCTTGGCAAACAATGTTCCTAATTTTTCAGCAACACTGCCGTTATCGTTTAATTCTTCAATAATCATAAAGTGTGCTGGAAGGACGATGAGCTCTTCTGATAATTCTCTGTAACGTTTATAAAGAGTTTCTCTTAAATCTCCAACCCAGTCTTCCGCCAAACCTGCAAGGTCAGGTCTTCCGATGGAATCAATGAATAAGATGTCGCCTGATAGCAAAAACTTTTCATCCACTACAAAGGAAGTAGATCCGATCGTGTGACCTGGAGAGTACAATGCGTGAATATTAATAATAGTATTTCCAATTGTTACTTTATTTCCGTTTTCTAATGGTTGGTAATCATATGTTACTTCTGTGGCATCTTTTGGAGGCAGCCAATAAGTGGCACCTGTTTTTTCGGCGATTTGACGCCCTCCTGAAATATGGTCTGCATGGAGGTGCGTATCAAATACGTGTGTAATATTGGCACCGATGCTTTCAGCAAAATCAAGATAGATTTCGGTCATACGTGTTGCATCGATTAGTGCTGCTTCGCCGTTTGATACCACCATATAGGATAAACAACCTTTTCCGATTCGAACAAATTGATAAATTTCGCCGCCATCATTTAGGTCGCCCACTTTAACAGGTTCTAAATGTTCACTCCAAGCTTTCATTCCACCTTCAAGGTATGACACATTTAAACCGGCATCTGAGAGCATTTCTGCTACCATCACTGATGATCCTTCTTTTGCACAAACCACTAAAACTTCTTTATCAGTTGGGATTTGATCAAGGATTTCTTCCACTCCATCAAGCAATTCAAAATAAGGAATATTTACATACGCAAAGTTTTCACCTTCGATTTTCCAATCGTTAAAATCACTTTCATTACGTACATCCAAAATAAACAATTCTTCTTTATTAAAAACTCTTTTCGTAACTTCTTGTGAAGTCATCACCTTTACTGCCATTTCCCTTTACCCCCTATGGTATTATTATAGTTAAAAAAATTTATTCTACTTTCCCTTCCCACGCAAGCATTCCACCAGCCATGTTGATCACGTTAAATCCATAGCTTTCAAGAAACTGTGTAGCACGACCGCTTCTGCCACCTGAGCGGCATACCATAATATACTCTTTTGATTTATCTAATTCATGCATACGGAATTCAACTAATCCTAATGGAATGTTTACGGCACCTGGAATTTTACCAGCTGCAACCTCATCCACTTCACGTACATCTATAATATTTAATTTCTTTCCTTCGTTTAATAATGTTTCAACTTCTTTTACTGTCATTTGTTTCATTTAATAGTCCTCCTTCAATTTAGTTTAAGTGTTTAAGACCAAGCACTCATGCCGCCTCTGACATTCGTTACTTTATAGCCCATATTTTTAAGAACCTTACTAGCCTGCCCGCTTCTCATCCCACTTTGGCAAATAACAACAACTTCCTTATCCATTGAAAGTTCTTTGTCTGCTTTTTGCGCAAGCTGCTGAAGAGGGATATTTTTAAAACCTTTAATATGGTTTCCTTTAAACTCGCCTGGTGTGCGGACATCAACAAATTGTTTGCTATTGTCATTTAATTCAGCTTTTAATTCTGTTGTAGAAATATTGTTAACACCTTTTGTTGGCAAAAAGCGTTTGATCACAAAGTACAACAGCACCGCAATGATAAGATAATTTACATATTCCATTTTTGTTTCCTCCTTGTATATTTGGGGAATTTTTCGATTACCCCAGCGGGTATAATCATATTAAAAATAAAAGTGGGTGTCAACCCATCTTTATCGACTTTTTACTAGCAAATCAACAGCTTCCTTTTAGTATATCTTTCATGCTCTTTTCCCCGGTTTTACCTCCCTCTGACTGCAGTTTTCTGTTTGGAATTAACAAGCGTTTATTCAAGCATTGACAAGTTATATATTATACCCAACAGGGTATGTTGTCAACTGTAATTTTGTTTCTAGATTTAAACCTGTTGAAAATTTACGAAAAAAGTTTATAATTCATAGTATAAACATAGGAATTAGAGGAATAGGAGGCTGGGTATGCATTTTTTAAAACGTCTTTTTATTGAACATTGTCCTAAATGCCATAAAGTGTTGGAAACTCAACATTCAAATATATTAAAATCTGTTGTCATTAAATCGTGTCCTGACAATCATTATAAAAAAGAATTTCATCCCGCTTTTGAGACATATATTGAAAGTAATGCAAGCTAATAAAATTTAAAATAGAAGGTAGCCGGATTATCGCTACCTTCGTTTTTTTATCCTTTTTTCAACCAACCTTTTAAAGCACCATTATCTTCCTCGTCTAATATATTTAAATTCCTATAGATATACAAGGATTAATTTTAATAGACATTAAGTGCTATGTGTTTCTTCGCAGAAAAAAAAAAGCTGCCGAAGCAGCTTTTCAGACAATATCACTTTTTAAATTGGGAACAAGTCAGATGATAAATAGCGTTCACCAGTGTCGGGCGCCAGTGCTAAAACATTTGCTTGAGAAGGAAGCTTTTTGGCAATTTCTAAAGCGTAGTAAATGGATGCTGCCCCGGAGGCTCCGACTAAAATTCCTTCTTCGGCAGCTACACGGCGTGCAATGTTCTGTGCGTCTTTATCTTCAATTAATAAAATCTTATCATAAACGGATTGATTTAGAATTTTAGGAATGAATCCAGGACCTGTACCTGGGATTTTATGCGGCCCTGGACAACCTCCCGATAAAACAGGAGACCCGGCAGGTTCAACGACATAAATCTTTAAATTTGGTATTTTTTCTTTTAACACTTCACCAGTGCCAGTAACGGTTCCGCCTGTTCCAGCCGTACAAACAAAAGCATCTAAATTCCCTTGAAATGATTCATAAATTTCAATCGCTGTAGTATCACGATGAGCATCTGAATTGGCAGGGTTTTCAAATTGCATCGGAATAAAGTGGGCAGGAATATTTTCTGCAATTTGATAAGCCTCTTCAATCGCTCCACGCATGCCTTTTTCCGAAGGAGTTAAATGCACTTCTGCACCATATGCTTTTAAAATTTTAATTCTCTCTTCTGTGGCATTACTTGGCATTGTAATAATACAACGATACTTCCTTGCGGCACACACCATGGCTAAACCGATTCCCGTATTACCAGAGGTCGGCTCAATGATGACGGTTTTGCCAGGAATAATTTTCCCATCTTTTTCTGCTTGCATAATCATGTTAAAAGCAGCACGGTCTTTTACACTTCCTCCTGGGTTAAAGGATTCCAATTTAACATAAACAGAAGCACCTTCCTGATTGGGTAAATGATTTAACTTTACAATTGGGGTATGACCAATCAGTTCTAAAATAGAATTGTATAATTTCATATCAATACTCCATTTCATTCAGTTTATTTCTATTGGAATTATATGCTTTAATTCTCCAGAACTCAAATTACATATCTCTTAAATAGTACCTCAGTTTATAAAATATTCATCCATGTCTTCACTGCCGTAGCGAATATTAAGAACCCCATAATGATTTGCAGAACTTTCGTATTGATCTTTTTACCAGCATTCGCTCCTAATGGTGAAGCAATTAAGCTGGCAACTACCATGATGAGTGAAGGGAGGATTTCCACTTGCCCCGTAGAGATTTTTCCCGAAACGGCTCCAATCGATGAAATGAGCGTAATTGCTAAAGAAGAGGCAATAGTCATTCTTGTAGGAATCTTTAGCACCACAAGCATAATCGGAACTAACAGAAAGGCTCCTCCTGCCCCTACAATACCTGCCCCAATCCCTACGATAAATGCAAATAGTGCTGCATAGCCATTTGTTAAATTTAACTTGTTCCAAAGGAATATTATCAATCCCTTTTTTCGGAACAAACATCATAATAACGGCAATCAGTGCTAAAACCCCATAAACGATATTAATTCCGCTTTCAGTCATATGTGTGGAGCCGAATCCTCCAATAAAACTTCCAATTAATATGCTAATACCCATGTAGGCAATCAATTTTTTATTCAGAAATCCACTTTTACGGTAAGCGAAGACCCCGCCGATGGTGGCGAAGAACACTTGGATTGCGGTAATTCCTGAAACTTCGTGTGCTGTAAAATGACCTACTCCTAACATGACAGGAATATATAACAACATTGGAAAGTTGATGATGGCACCGCCTATTCCTAACATTCCAGAAATAAATGATCCTACAAATCCAATTAGGAGTATCGTAATTATAAAACTTATACTCATATTTGACCTCCTCTTTAAAAAAA
>NZ_JBLVQN010000044.1:0-54548 GCF_058323225.1 Neobacillus sp. PVCKKU3 | reverse complement strand
GACCATGCTTCTGATTCTGTTGTCATCTATATGAAAGAAGAGAAGATATTGTTTTTAGGTGATAGCATTTATCCTGATATATTTTCCCCTAAACGGAACTATACTACCAAACGAACAAAGGAACTGGCTGCAATCCTGGAACAGTTTGATGCAGAGACCTATATCCTTTCCCACTGGAAACCAATATCTCGGACTGAGTTTAACAACGAAATGCAACTGTTAAAGACAGTGGCCGATTACACAGAAAAATATAATGGTAATGCAGAACAAATGAAATCGGAATATGCACGAGAGTTAAACCGAGATTTAAACGAAGACGAATCGGAAACGATCGATTATTTTGTGAATGGATATGAACTAAAACGATAACTTTCTCTCAATCTCGTTAATTTCAAAGAGCCTTTGAAAAAATCTTATGGACTCGATTGCTTAAGCTTCTCGTAATGATCATTAAACACTTTAAAAAGCCTTTCATCCCCGCCGCGGTCGGGGTGGAGGGCTTTTAGCAGTTTCTTAAATTCTTTTTTCATTAGATGGCTGCTAGAGTCTTGATTTAATCCCAATAACTCACCGTAGTGAAAAGTACTGGGTTCAGTGACTTCTATCTGTGTGTTAAGCATTTTTTTTAAGGTGCGTACCTTTGATTGTTCAATATGTATTCGGGTATTTAATATCTCTATTTGTTCCGTAAGGCTGCGATTTTCTTGAAGTGACTCTTCTAATTGTGCAGTAAGTTGAGTGGCATGCGTTTGGATGATAAATTCAATTAGATCCTTAACATTGATTTTGTAGGTAGTTGTTCTTCTTTTGTTTATTTCGGCCTTCATTTTGCCTTCCTTAATCCACGCCATTACGTCATCGTCACTGGCTGCTATGCCAGACGAGGTTAATTGCTCAACCGCTTCTTTAATATTCAGCATCATTTTTCACTCGCTTTTTTTAAAATCTAGCATTCTATATTACAGATAGACCCATCATATCACTGAATTTTTTCAGAAAAAGAACAGGAGTGTGACATTAAATTAAAGTCTCTTTACATTGAGACATTTTTAATGAAAAGGATGCTCAAAAGGTACGAACATCCTAAATTTTATGAACAGATGCGTTATTTATGAATAAAAACCTGCGTGCCAATTGGGACTAAAGATGACAATTCTAGAACATCGTGATTAAACATTCTAATACAACCATGGGAGACGTTCTTACCGATAGAAGATGGATTATTTGTACCATGTATACCGTAATGAGGTCTTGACAATCCCATCCAAAGGACTCCGAATGGTCCGCCAGGATGAGGATCCTTGTTAATAATCGTGTATGTTCCTGTAGGAGTTGGTGTCAATATTTTTCCAACTGCAATGGGGTAAGTTTTTAAAAGCTTATGACGATCAAAGAGTTTTAATTGGTGTTTTGATGTGGATACATCAATCCATTTCGCCATGTGGTTCAGCTCCAGTTTTTGAATAGTGTATTAAATAAAACAAATAAATGTTCATTCACAATAATGGGCGGGCCGTTATTTATACTTAAGAAACCAATTAATATAGTGTATTTTGGAAACATCATTAAACCATCAGCGTAAAATAGGCTCTTGATTTAGTGACAGCGACCTATAAGAAAACATAATTTGTTGAAGAGAGTACACAGCGCATCTGATTTCTTGATTAACACAAATTCATCATTCATCTCTCTATACAGGTTTCATCTGACTAAATACAAAGGGGAGGAAAAAATGCAAAATTTTCATAATGAGCTGCAAGGGTTGGCAATCGATCCTTATCAAACGGGTCAGTTAGTTCCATTTGGCCAACAGATGGAGGATGCACGCTTGTGGGGACGCTGCGGCTTCCGCTGCGGCGGTTTTGGCTTCCGCTGCGGCGGTTTCGGCTTCCGATGTGGTGGCTTCGGCTTTGGTTTCGGATGTGGTGGCTGCTTTGGCTGCGGCGGCTGTTTCGGTGGGTTTGGTTGCTTTGGCTGTTTTGGCATCGGTTTCGGTTTTATTTAATGGGTTAGGCTTTTGGCAATTCCCGAAAAGAATATTGTTTTATATAAAAAGTGCCCCTGCACGGACTTGTGCCTCAGGGGCGCTTCTTTGCTGTGTTTATCATATTGGACAAAAGTTCGTACATAAACTGATAGTGCGCAAGTAGTAATGATTGGAATAAGGAGGAGCTAATATGGAAGAGCTTACCTCGTCCTCACGTCTGAAGGTTAAAAGGGATACCTTTTTTCTCCCAGATCAAAAGGGGGGTGTCTATTTTAGAAATAACACAAGTTCCTTCCGAATGGAAGGCAAAACCATCTATCAATGGATTGAAAAATTGCTGCCGATGTTCAATGGGGAACAAACATTGGAAACCTTGACTCAAGGGCTAACACCGCCCTATCGTGACAGGGTATACGAGATTGGAGAAACGTTGTACAAGAATGGATTTGTTCGCGATGTCAGCAAAGATAGGCCTCATCAACTAAACCGTCAAGTTCTTGAAAAATATGCTTCACAAATTGAATTCATCGAGAATTTTGTTGATTCAGCTGCTTTCCAATTTCAAGAATACCGCCAGGCTAAGGTTCTCACTATCGGCTCTGGCCCCTTCATGCTATCACTGGCTGCTGCGTTACTTGAATCGGGACTGCCCAAATTAAATGTCATGATAACAGATGGTGTTCCAACCAATCGGCTGCGGCTCCAAGAACTGGTGCAGAATGCGAGAAAAATAGATTCCGATGTGGAAATGGCAGAAGTACCTTACCATCATGAGGCAGGGATCCATTTTTGGAAAGAAGCTGTTCAGGACTATGATTGGATTTTGTACGTCTCTCAGGATGGAAATGTTAATGAATTGAGGGCTCTAAATCAGGTTTGCATAGAAGAAAAGAAGGCCTATCTCCCTTCTATTTATTTAGAAAAAGTAGGGCTCGCCGGTCCGTTAACGCATCCAGAATCAGAGGGATGCTTCGAGTCGGCATGGCGAAGAATTCATCAATCACTCGTGCAAGACGATGGGGAGTCTCAAGGTTTCGCTTCCACATCAGGAGCGATTTTAGCCAATGTCTCTGTATTTGAATTTTTCAAGAAGGCTACAGGAATTGCAGGCCCTAATCAAAGTAATCAAATATACCTGCTTAATCTTGAAACAATGGAGGGAGACTGGCTTTCGTTCATCCCACATCCTTTCGTAACTTCGAATCGTCATACACCCGAACTAATTGAAAATCTTGATGTAAGACTGAACCAAGATTCTGACAGGGAAGAGCAGCAGGGGTTGCTATTGGAGTATTTCAGTGGATTAACGTCAAAAGAAATAGGTATTTTTCATACCTGGGAGGAACGGGATTTGCCCCAGCTTCCTCTTTCCCAGTGCTCTGTTCAGGCTGTTGACCCAACGTCTGCGGGACCGGCAGAACTGTTGCCAGAGGTGATCTGTTCGGGCATGACGCATGAAGAAGCAAGAAGAAATGCTGGTTTGAAGGGTATTGAAATGTATGTGTCAAAAATGATAGATTTCCCTCTTAACAAGAATAAGGCTGAGGGTTTCATTGGCGTTGGTTCAGGAGAAACAACGGCTGAGGCTGTTTGCCGAGGACTCCAAGCCTATCTAGATGAAGAATTGAAAAAAAGAAAGGCTAATGAGCACAATCCGGTTTATCGTGTGCCAATCGGAGCCATAGAGGATAGAACATGCCGATTTTATTTAAATGCCTTGACTACCTTGAAGGGTCCACCGGCCATTGGTGTAAAAGAGGATGTAGCAGGCTTCCCGGTTGTTTGGGTAAGGTCAAACGGCAATTGGTACGCAGCGGCAGGTTTAAATATAACTTTGGCATTGCAAAACACACTGCAGCAAGCCCTTTTCGATGCTCAAAATGGGATCAGTTCCGTGGAGAGGAAAGCGCAGGAATCAATGATTTATTTGGAAAAAAAGGATAGCAAATTTGATATCCGCTCTTGTGAAGAGATGACACAAGTGGAGCTGCTACAATCTGCTATTCAGGTCTTACGCAAAAACAACAAACAGTTATTTGTCTATGATCTATCGATGGAACCATTTTTAAAGCAAGCGCTGTTAGTGGTGTATGGTGTGCAGGTACGAGAGGGGGATTCCAAATGACTGCACAGGTCCTCATTGACGGAGCCGGTTTATTAGCAGACTACGTCTATGATCTTCTGGCTACTAGCTATCTAGTAAGACGTCAAAATATTCTGGAAGAGATTCCTAAGGAAACAGAATTAGTCCTGGTGCTTGAGGATGCCTGGCATCCGGCCGTTCATCAAAAAGCGGAACAGAGATGCAGGACCGCTGGAATTCCTTGGCTTCGAGGGTTCGTTTCCTTTGGTGAGGGGATCATTGGTCCATTGATACGCTCCGGCAAACCGGGATGCTCTCTCTGTGCTGACAAACGGCGCTTGATAGCAGGACCTGATCGTCTTGAAATGTGGGGAATTCAGACGAAATTGACTTCGGGTGCAAGTGTGTTGCGTGATGCCTGGGCTTCACGGACGGGATTATCGCAAATGGCTATCTTGATCACTAACGAAGTGCAAAAAATTCTTAAAGGAGAACCCTCCCCCTTGGAAGAAAGAATGTTCATGACCAATCTGAGATCGTTAACGACCTCTAGTCACTTTTTCCTGCCTGATCCATTGTGCCCGATTTGCAGCCCAATCCCTGAAGACACACCGGAATTAGCACAAATTAGCTTGGCCTCCAGTCCCAAAATCAATGGGGAAGGGTATCGCTGCCGTTCAATAGATGAATTGAAAACAGTGCTAACCGCAGACTATCTGGATGAGCGGACTGGAATCATGAATGGGAAAATGGCGGATTTTAGGCTCCCATTTGCCGATGTTTTGGTGAACATGCCGATGTTTGGAGCAGACGAGGGGGTAGCGGGGAGAACCAATTCCTATGAATTGAGTGAACTGACGGCCATTTTGGAGGGGTTGGAGCGATATTGTGGAATCGAGCCTCAAGGCAAAAGGAAGAAAGTTCGAGATAGTTATAACAATGTAAAGCATATCGCATTAAATCCTGCATCAGTAGGTCTGCATGACCAGGAACAATATGCAAAGCCCCATTTTCCGTTTAAACCGTTTCATCCTGATGCCCCAATGAATTGGGTTTGGGGTTATTCGTTTTTACAAGAACGTCCGTTACTGGTTCCAGAGTTACTCGCGTATTATAGTTTGGGGCAAGGGGAGGGCTATGTTTATGAAACCTCCAATGGCTGTGCATTGGGAGGAAGCTTGGAGGAAGCTATTTTCCATGGAATTATGGAGGTCGTCGAGCGCGATTCCTTCTTGTTAACCTGGTATGCCAAGCTGCCCCTTCCACGTCTTGACCCTTGTTCTGCTAACGATAAAGAAGTAAAGATGATGGTCGACCGGTTACGTGAGGTGGCGGGATATGACGTTTATTTATACAATTCGACGATGGAACAGGAGATTCCCAGTGTTTTTGCTGTAGCAAAAAACAGGGAGTCTAAGGGGGTAAACCTCATTTGTGCAGCAGGAGCGAATCCTGATCCTGTAAGAGCTGTAAAAAGTTCGCTTTTCGAGCTCGCTGGAATGATGGTTAGGCATGACAAAATATTGGAGGAAAACCGGCAGAAATATGAAAAAATGCTAATAAATCCATTTGCAGTCCGAACGATGGAGGACCATGGGATACTTTACGGTTTGCGGGAAGCAGAGGGGAGGTTAAGCTTTTTATTAGATAACAATCGTCCATTACGATCGTTTGCTGAGGAATTTAAACAGCCTCCTGCGAATACCGATTTGAAGGATGACCTGCAGGATATTCTTCAGCGGTTCCGAGAGTTGGACCTCGAGGTTATTGTGGTGGACCAAACAACACCAATCACCAAACGGAATGGATTATACTGTGTAAAGGTATTGATTCCTGGCATGCTGCCGATGACATTCGGACATCACCTGACCCGTGTCAAAGGGCTGGAAAGGGTCCTCCATGTGCCAGTGAAACTTGGATACGTCAAACAGCCGTTGGCGTATGAACAGCTAAATCCAGATCCGCATCCATTCCCATAATGGAAAGGAAGGAGGTTTACTACTCTTGAAACTGGAGACATTTCTGCACCACCTTCACTTTGATCCGGAAAAAATCACTCCGCCAGATTGGCAAGTCGATTGGGGCGATGCGCCGCTTCCCTATAAACTATACCGCGGACTACCCGAGATTCCATTAACCGGTGAAGTACCGTTAACGCTTGAGCAGCGAGAAGCCCAGGCAGAACCCGGACTAGAAGAGCTCGGGTCTTTCTTATGGTATGTATACGGTCTAACGCATTACGCACAATCCGCTTTCCTTGAGGATCCTGAGGATATAACTACTGTAAGCTATCTTCAGTTAATACGAAAATTTGTTCCTTCTGGGGGGGCGTTGTATCCCAATGAATTATATGTGTATGTAAAGATTATGAACGTCCCAACGGGAATTTACCATTACGATGTAGCCCATCACAGCCTTCGCTTGCTCCGAGAAGGAAATTACGATTCCTACTTGTCCAGGAGCCTTGGAAATGGTGATGTTTCTGATTGTTTCTGCACGGTTTTTGTCTCGACGGTTTTTTGGAAAAATTTTTACAAGTATAATAATTTTTCCTACCGTCTACAAGGTCTAGATGCCGGTGTGGTTATTGGGCAAACATTAGAAGTGGCAGATCGGATGGGATTTTCGTCACGGGTATGCTACCAATTTCTTGATCGTTCGATTAATCATTTACTTGGGCTAACCGAACAGGACGAAAGTGTATATGCAGTGATCCCATTATCTATTTATCCCTCTATCCAATGGGATGACGACTTTAATAAAGAAGAATATGTTTCTACCGTTGAATTGTCCCAGGAAGTGCCGTTGCTGAAAACGGAAACCTATAACCGTTCAAAGAGAATCCTCGATTACCCTCTGCTAAGAGAGATGAACGGGGCATCGATGTTTGGAACAACCCAGTCATTTGTGAAGCTAAAAAAGGATGGTCGTGTACAAAAGTCCTATGGTACAGAATTGATCATACTTCCATTTACGGAGTCCTTGTCGTACGACCTTGCTTCTGTTTGTAGAGAGCGGCATTGTCCTGATGTTGATTTTATTTTAGAAAAGGTCAGTCAAACCCAACTAGCAACTTTGTTGAAAGAGGTTTTTTCCAGACCTTATCAGAATGATCTTGACGGCACCGATGGAAAAACGGGGACTCGTGTTTCGTTGTACGGCTTTTTTTATAACGTGGAGGGTGTTTCAAATGGCGCTTACGCCTATGACAAAGGCGCTCATGCACTGATTAGAATAACAGACGGGGATTTCCGTGAGATATTGCAAAATGGTTTAACCATGCCCACTGTCAATCTGTTTCAAGTTCCGCTCTGCCTGCATTTGGTTGCAGACAGGGATCATCTTAAAGAAGAACTGGGCTACAGAGGATACAGAATTCAACAGATGGAAGCGGGAATTCTCTTGCAACGGCTGCTTTTAATTTCATGTGCCTTAGGGTTAGGGGGACACCCTTTATTAGGTTTTGATGCGAAACAGTGTGATGAACTTTATCGTGCCGAAGCGAAACAAATAACGAGCCTCATCCAAATCCCTGTGGGGCCGTACCGTTCGCGTGCCTGGTTAAAAGGAAGTTTGAAGAGCTAGATTAAGTTTAATAGCAAAAATAAGGCAGGCCCTGGTCCAAGGTTAGTTTAAAGGACTAGGGTCATTTGTGTTTATTAACGTAAACTAGGTGTAAGAATCATGCCGAGTTTCAATGAAATTGTCCTTCTGTGCATTTGCTGAAATCAAAATGTAAATATTCTGTCACTATAATATCGTTGAGGTTATGAATTGATAAGTTTACACTTTAATTACTATTTGAGGAGTGATTAATGTGAAAACAGTTTCAGTAAATGAGTTAAAGTTTAAGAAAAATTTAACGATGATTGAGCAATTCTCAATCCAAGATTTACTATTTAAATATATTAGACAAACCACAGAAGAAATTGCTGATATACTAAAACTTGAGTACTCAGAGAATGTCTTTGCCAAGATGGAGGCAAAGCTGGAGCCAGCAATAATTATTAATGGGGTTGAACAATTCAGATATGTGACAATAACTGAAGATAATCAAATTGTAATTGGTGTTTTAGATTCCAATAAAGAGTTAAAGCATAGAATCATTTTTCTAGATGAAGTTTAATTGCTAGCATATAAGTATAAACAACTGTTCTACCTACATAACAAATCTTTTAATATAGTAATCTATTTTTAGACTTTTTTGAGAACATCTCATAAAACTTCAACGAAAAATAGGCTCTTTATTTAGTGACAGCAACCTATAAGGAATCATAAATTGTTGAAGAGAGTACACGGCGTGTAATGTTTTATCTTACACATTCATCTCTCTATTCAGGTTTACCTGATGAAATACAAAGGGGAGGAAAAAATGCATAATCTTCAATTTGATCTCCAAGGGTTGGGAATCGATCCTTATCAAACTGGTGAGTTAGTTGTGATGGATCCACAGAGCCTGGATCCGCGCCTGCATGGCGGCGGCATGCGTTGTGGCGGCGGTATGCACTGTGGTGGCGGCATGCGTTGTGGCGGCGGAATGCATTGTGGCGGTGGCATGCGTTGCGGGGGCTTTAGATGTGGAGGTTTCCGTTGCGGCGGTTTCCGTTGTGGTGGGTTTGGATGTGTTGGTTTTAGTTGTGTCGGCATTGGTTTAGCGGTTGGCGGATGTGGAGGTTGTGGCAGTTGCTATGGCGGCTATTATGATGGCTATTATAATGGCTACTATTAACTGCTATAACTGTGTCAGCGCCAGCAGGTTAGCTAAATAAGCATATAAATAATAAAGGGACAGTACTGTTTTTCGTAAGCTAATAAGAAAGTATAAACTTTCTGTCGAAAGCTTTATACTTTCTTAACGCATAAATTCAACTACGCCTCTGTCTTCGTCCTATCGGACTCGCCAATCGGCGAGTTTACATTTATGTCCCTTCCCATTGAATTTGTATAAATTTTTACTGTGCGAAGCTTAATTTGCTTCGCTTTTTTGTTTTTTCAAGTGAGAGGTAGCTAGTAGAATTTCATTATATATGTTTAGACTCCAGTTGATTTATTGAAAAAAGGGTACAAGTCTAAAGCCTGTCTTATTCATTTTTCATAGGATAAAGTACAACAACACAAGAGGGACAGATGGTAGGGGGGGACATCAGCGGAACGATTGTAGAGGAAGGTATGTGGTCTCAGGTTACTTCCTGAGAAATCACAAAATGAAGGGAGAAAAAATATGGTCCATTTAACTGTTTGGATCACCATTGTGACTTTTTTGGTTACCCTAGGACTTATTCTTTGGCGGCCAAAAGGCATCAATGAAGCGATACCTGCCGCAATCGGTGCGGTTATTGTTGTCCTTAGTGGAAGTGTTTCATTATCAGATCTGGGGTCCATTTCCGAAACCATAAGTGGTGCTGCCATTACAATCATGGCGACGATTGTCATGGCGATAGTATTAGAAAGTTTTGGTTTTTTTAGCTGGATGGCTGAGAAGCTCGCAGAAAGAGCGAAGGGGTCAGGGATACGTTTATTCTGGTATGTCAATCTTCTGTGCTTTCTTATGACGCTATTCTTCAATAACGATGGAAGTATTTTAATTACAACCCCAATCCTAGTCATGCTGTTAAACAATATGGGCTTAAAAAACAAGCAAAAAATTCCATACTTGCTATCTGGTGCTTTAATTGCGACTGCTTCAAGTGCCCCAATTGGAGTAAGTAACATTGTAAATTTAATTGCGCTTAAAATCGTTCATATGGATTTGTGGCTGCATACAGCGATGATGTTTGTACCTGCAACACTTGGGTTGCTGCTGCTGACTTGGTTCTTGTTCCTTCGCTTTAAGAAAATCTTACCGAAAACCGTTCCTACGAATGTTTCGGGGCTGACAAGTTCCTCTTATCATCCCCTCAAGCCAGTGAAAGGCATTGAACATCCTTCAGAAAAAGCTCGTTCAAGATTTATGCGAAATGTTCTTCTGTTCGTGTTTGCTGTCCGTTGCAGCCTGTTTGTTGCTTCGTTTTTAGGTATTCCCGTTTCCCTCATGGCTGTAATCGGCTCGCTTATTCTTTTAGCATGGAGATGGGCATATTTAAAAATCTCCCCAGCCGATATGCTGAAGAAAACGCCGTGGTATATTATCGTTTTCGCCTTTTGTATGTATACCATCATTTACGGTCTCAATAACATCGGATTGACAGACTGGTTGATTAGTTTCATGGAACCGATAGTTTCTGGAAGCTTGCTCCACGCGAGTGTCATGATGGGCGTGCTCCTATCCGTTCTCTCCAATATTTTTAATAATCACCCAGCCCTCATGGTTGGAACACTTACCTTAACCCATATGGATCTTAGTTTGCTCGAATTGAAAATTGCCTACTTGGCAAACGTAATTGGCAGCGATATGGGCTCGTTACTGCTTCCAATGGGAACCCTTGCTACATTGATGTGGATGCATATTGTAAGGAAAGGAAAAGTAATGATCAGTTGGTGGGAGTATATCAAAATCACGGTTGTCGTCATACCACCCGCAACTCTGTTTACCCTAGTCGTTTTATATTATTGGGTTTCTTGGCTTTTTGGCGGCGCTCTTTCGCATTAAGATATTTTAGTGAAAAAGGAGAATGAAGATGCCGATTGATTTTGTTGATTTAATGGGAAAGAAAATTGAGGTTGAACTTTCGGGAGGAAATTTTCGCAAAGGAATCCTGTTAGATAGCGGATTAGACATCATCGTCTTGTACGATAGCAAAAACCATCGTTTCATTTATATTCCTTTCATCCATGTACAAAGATTAAAAGAAACTGAATTAGAAGAAGAAGATCTTGTGAATACCCCACCGTCGGAAAAACCAATTGAAACGGATGCCATATCTTTTCGAAAGGCATTAACTGTTGCTAAAGGATTGTTCTTGAATGTTTATGTCACGGGGAATAAATCCATTCATGGCTACCTAACTAGCATTATGAACGACTATTTCGTATTTCACTCACCTGTCTATAAAACAATGTGTATCTCAATGAATCATGTGAAATGGCTCATTCCCTATCCGCCAAATACAACGCCATATTCCTTAACCAGTGAAAATCTGCCCCTTATGCCAAAGTCCACTCCTTTAGCAAGGTCTTTTGATGAGCAGTTGAAAAAATTTGAAAATCAACTTGTGATTATTGATGGAGGAGACCATCCTGAAAAAATCGGCGTACTCCAAAAGATTCAAAATAACAAAATTGCTTTAATCACAGCCGAAGGGGAACGGATCTATCGGAATGTGGAGCATATTAAAACAGTACAATTACCTTAAAAACGATGTGAAAACTTGAGAGATTGATATAACAACATGAAAGAAAGGCAGAGTGATGTCATGTTTAGTCAATATATACAAAATAAATAATCCATCCTGTTGGCAGACGAGGATGGATTATTGAATCACCGTTAACACTATATTTGACCGTGTCGTTTTTGTCACGGTCTTTTTTTTCTGGTGTCCTTACCTATGGTTATGATATGTTATTGACTTTAATTTTGTTCAGGCTAAAAAAATTTTTGTCAGTTCAGCTTTCTTAAAATAAATTTTTTGGAATGGTACTTAAAAATGGATTTAATGATCATTAGATATTTTTCCTATTAAAGGGAAATCTAATTTTTAGTGGTAAATAACAGGAGGTATAAAAGTGGATAAAGTCACTCATCATGTTGATCTAACGTCAGCAGAATTAGCCAATCTCTGGACCCAATACATAAATGATTCTTTGTCAATTTGTATACTTCAACATTCTATTGAGAAGGCGAAAGATCAAGATATTAGAGACATTCTTGAATTTGCCCGCAGCCTAGCGGAATCCCATCTCGTTAAAATTACAGGTTTTCTTAATCAAGAAAATTTTCCGATTCCCAAGGGATTTTCACTAGAACAAGATGTCAATCTTAATGCCCCGCCATTATTTACGGATACCTTCATGTTAGTTTATATGCATGTTATGACATTACTCGGATTAACTGGCTATGCTGGTGCAGTCGCTACCTCGCAACGAGATGACCAAATAGACTACTTTATTCAATGTAATACGGAAACCATGCAATTATATAAGCGAATAGCAAAGCTATTGTTAAGTAAAGGGATATATAGTAAACCCCCTCGAATAAATATTCCAAATGAAATTGATTTCGTAAATAATCAAAGTTATCTGACGGGATGGTTTGGGAAAAAACGACCTTTAAATGCTGTGGAAATTAGTGGTCTATGCTTTAATATGATAAAGGTTAGTATGAAAGTTGTAATAGAAATGGGCTTTGGGCAAGTCTGCCAATCAAAAGAAGTTCAACAATATTTCCAAAAAGGTAAAAATATTTGTGAAAAACAATTTAGTGCTCTTAGTTCGATCCTAACGAAATCTAATTTGTCGTCACCTAATTCATGGGTTTCTGAAGTAACAAATTCAACTGTTTCACCGTTTTCGGATAAATTGATGTTAAATCATGTTGTTATATTGGTTTCCTCAGCAGTTGGTTATTTTGGCGCAGGTCTTTCTGTTTCGCAAAGAAGAGACCTAGGTGTTGAATACGCTAAAATGATAGCAGAAATGGGCTTATATGCTGAAGATGGGGCACAACTATTAATTAAGAATGGTTGGTTAGAACAACCGCCAATGGCTGATGACCGTGAGAAATTAGCAAAGGAATAGAACAAGTAACGAATAGGAAAGAAGCCTTGTGTTGAAGAATAGCACTCCCAGGAATTTAAAAAGCGGTCAATTCTTTTATCCAAATCAAAGGCACCCGAATCACTCATTCGGGTGCTTTTTGTCTACAATTCTCCAGGCCTTTTTAATGGTGCTGCATAGGGACAGCTTTCACCTGTTTGGCTGATTTAAGCTTTAGCATTGGGAGTAAAGCTAATGCGCCGATAAGGAATAGAGAGGATGCCATTAGATACATAACAATAAGCGGATATTCTGCTTTTAATAGACCTACTAAGCACATGTTTACCACCATTCCACCCATAAATAAAGGGTTTAAGATTCCATTGACTCGACCTACAAAAGATTCTTCGGCATTTGTTAAAATCAATGTATTACATGCAATATGGATAGGTGGACCCATAATTCCGAATACGAATTGAGCGAGTAAGGCTGCCCAAACAAGATTAACAGACCCCAATACCGCAACAGATACGGCACTCGAAATAAATCCGATCAAAAGCATCTTTTGCGGTGTGATCTTTTTGGAGAGCGCCATTGCTCCAACCCCGCCAAGGATCATTCCTGCACCATTTAAAGCGGTAAACCATTGCAGGTTTTGTGCCGATAATCCTAGATTCTCAGTGACCAAGAATATTCCCAGTGGGTTGACAAGGCCTAGCCCCATACCAGCGGCAAGGAAAAATCCCCCCATATAAAGGAAAAGCTTATTTGAAAATACATAACGCAAACCCATCTTCATCTCCGCTGAAACATTTGTTGTCAAAACCGTTTCTACCTTTTGATCAGCAGGCAAGAACGCAAGAACAAGAGCGGATAATAGAAAACAAATGCCCATGATGGCGATTGATACATAGATACCGAATTGGAAGTAGATCAGCGTACCAATGATGGGTCCCAATACCGTAAAGATAGATTGAAGCGTTTGGTTCATGGACATCCCAAGCTGCATTAAGACTTGCGGAACATGAAGCTTAAACAATTTCATACCAGATGGCTGTGAAAACTGTGACAAAACAGATGAAACGAGGGTGGCGAAGAAGATTGCCTTCCAGCCGCCAAAAACAAGTGCCAGTAATACTGCGAATATGGACAGTGCACTTAGCAGATCACATAAAACCATGGTGCGTTTCGGTCTCCACCGGTCGGCAAAGGTCCCGCCGATAAAAGAGAACAAAAAGATTGGTCCGAATTCAGCTACGGAGATCATCGAAATTGCGAATGGATCCTTATTGGTTTGTTCGGTTACAAACATTAAGATGGCAAAGTTTCGGACCCAGATGCCTAACTGTAAAAACAGTCCTGATAATAATATCGATTGAACAAAGCGATTGGCAAACAACGATTTCATCGTTGGTGCCTGGATTTGTGGTTGACTTGACATAATGACAACACCCTTTCAATTTTTTTGGAAAGCGAAAATTCAGCTTGGGATTCTTTAGGCAACTTCTTAAGAATCGGCTTCGTCTGCTTTGAAACTATCTTACGCCAGTTTGAAGTAGCTAAAACCGCAAACATACAGCATGATTACCGCAATATTAGGCGGAAGTAACCGCAAATAAACGGAGGAGATTTGCAATTAAAAGGAGTAGAATCGCAATTAAACAGTGAGTTTTCGCAAATAACTTGATGAGGCAGCTTTTTCTTGTTTAGAACTGCAAATATATTGGGGGGATTCGCAAATAAAAGGAGGAGATTCGCAATTAAACAGACAGTTTTCGCAAATAACTTGATGAGGCAGCTTCTTCTTGTTTAGAACCGCAAATATATCGGTGGGAATCGCAAATAAAAGGAGGAGAATCGCAAATAAACAGTGAGTTTTCGCAAATAATCTGATGAGGCAGCTCCTTCTTGTTTAGAACCGCAAATATATTGGGGGGAATCGCAAATAAAAGGAGGAGAATTGCAAATATTTTGGAAAATTCCGTAAGTAAATTTCAAAACTTAAATTAGTAGGTTATAGATTAACTTCAAATAAGGATCTTTCAAGAAAAAAAGACACAATGTTTTAACATTTATCGACTAATTCCAGCAGGATTTTCAATGTTGGGGAAGAATTTATTTTTCGAAAATAGAAAGGAGGAGTTATTTTGATACTGAAAGTAAGAGTAGTTCCGCTTATTATACTCATCTTGGAAGCTATTTTGAGGCGGCTCCCGAAAAGTCACCCTAGATATCCAATGATTGAGGACGAACATCGAAGGAGAGTGATTGGCTACAAAGGCGAAGAGTCGCTCGATTTCTACTATCGATCCTTTCCAGAACAGAAATACTTTATACTCCACGATTTAAACCTACCTGATGGCCCGTACAACTGCCAAATTGATACACTCCTAATTAGTTCAGATTCCATTATTGCTGTAGGTTCGAAAAATATAGGCGGAAACCTAACTTTTGACACTGAAAACAAACAGTTTATTCAAGAGTGGCATGGAGAAATTAAAGGATATCCTAATCCAATAGCTCAAGAAGAACGGCATCAGGAGTACTTACAAAAACTGCTGGCAGCGCACAACTTCCCCCCGGTTCCGGTTGATTATGTGGTCGTCCTAAGTAATCCGTATGCAACATATGTTGTTACTGGCCCAGAATCGGGAAAGATGAAAAAGCGTGTTTGCAAGGCAGATGCATTCCTTAATAGAATTAAAATGTTTGAAAGTTATTATAAAACTCCTGTACTTGACGCAAAGGAAATGCGAAGATTATCCCGGCTCCTTATTAAAATGAATACCCCTCCGACAAACTTCATGTTAGAAAAGTTCGGAATTGAGAAATCAGACTTAATGCCTGGGGTTCTATGTCCTACCTCTCATCATCCTCTTATTCGCAAAAAGCATAAATGGTATTGTCCCGCCTGCCAAACTTATTCCAAGGATGCTCATATTCATATGTTAATGGACTATTTTTTGCTGTATGATCTGAAAATCACAAACAAGCAGTTCCGAGAATTTGCTCGTTTGGATTGCATACATATTGCCGGAAGAATCCTGCGTTTATTAAATCTTATTTCTTCTGGTTCGAAAAAGACGCGGACGTATTCTCCCGCTAGTTTTCCTTGGGATCCTAAAAAGGAAGTTAAAAATATGAGGATAAAAGAGAGAAGTGGAAATTAATATCAGATGACTCTTCCCAAAAAATTTTAGTAGCTCATTTTCTGATTTGGGTTCGCAAATAAATAGGCGGTTTTCACAAATATTTCTCTTGGATTCGTAAATATTTGGTTATTAATCGAAAATAAATTTAGGTTTCGAATGCCCTACAAATTTTTGCGGGGGTGGGGCTCTTATTTGCGCGTACTAACTCCCTATTATGTCGTATGCTGATTTCAGGGTATATACTTACTTTAAAAAAGGGGGTCTTGTTTATGATTTACGATGCGGTCGTTGTTGGTGGCGGGCAGGCTGGTTTATCAATGGGATATTACTTGAAGCAATCGGGGTTTTCGTTTTTGATCCTTGATAATCAAAGCAGGGCAGGCGATGTTTGGCGAAAGAGATATGATTCTCTCATTTTGTTTACACCGAGATTTTATAGCTCGTTACCTGGTTTGCCTTTACCAGGTAATCCGAAGGGGTTTCCAACAAAAGATGAAATTGCGGAGTATCTCGATCAATACGTTCAAGTATTTGATTTGCCAATAAAGTTCAATACTCAGGTACAAAAAGTACGAAAAGAAAAGGATATTTTTGTCATATCAACAAACGATTTAATAATAAAAACAAAGAGAATCGTCATCGCCACAGGTCCATTCCACACACCAAGTATTCCATCCTTTGCGAAAGAACTCTCAAGAGAAATAACTCAGCTTCATTCTTCAGAATATAAAAACCCAACTCAGCTGCAAGATGGTCCTGTATTAGTGGTAGGAGGCGGTAATTCGGGTGCCCAAATCGCAGTTGAGTTATCGGAATGTCACGAAACATACTTATCTGTTAGCCAAAAAATTCGTTTCATGCCTTTAAATGTCGCTGGCAAAAGCATTTTCTGGTGGTTTGATAAATTGGGGATATTAAAGGCTGATCGTCATTCTTTCATCGGTAAAAAAATCCAAAGCCAAGGTGACCCCATTTTCGGTTACGAGCTGAGGGAGAAGATAAAGAATCATAGTGTCATAGTAAAGAGGAGAACTAAGTCTATTCAAAAAAATGAGATTCAATTTGAGGACCTTACTTCAATCTCAGTAAAAAATATTATTTGGGCTACTGGCTTTACTCCGAACTATTCATGGATCGAAACCCCCAATCTTCTGGATTCGAACGGAAACATAAAGCATGAAAGAGGGGTAACAGAAATAGACGGACTCTATTTTCTTGGTTTGCCATGGCAGCACCGCCGTGGTTCGGCCTTGCTTTTAGGGGTTGGGGAAGATGCGGAGTATCTTTATAATTACATGACAAAGAAAGATTTATAAATCTGAATTCGCCATCTGGCGTTTTTTTTGCCTAGGCAATTTTGCGGGAAACTGAAAAATGTTTGCGCGAGTTTACGGTTTTTTTGCGGTTTTTAAAGCCTGCTTGAATTCTATGATAGAAATGTATCATTTAAAAAGTAGTAGTTGGGGAGGATTATGATGAAAAAGCAATGGAATGTAGGTATATTGCTGTTTGAGGATGTAGATGTGCTAGATTATGCTGGACCATTTGAAGTTTTTTCTCTTGCCGTATTTGAAGATGACAAAGTTTCCAAAATGTTAACAGAAGGCTTAGCCATTGAAGAAAAGCCATTTATTGTTAAAACGATTTCACAGACAGGGGGAATCATTTCTTCTCATAATGGCCTTAAGGTCCAACCTGATTATGGCTTTCAGAGCAATGAGTTTAAAATAGATATTTTAATTGTTCCTGGCGGGCCGCTATATGCCATCCATAAATGTGTTGAAAATAAAGAGTTAATCAAGTGGATTTCGGACTTTTACGAATCAGGCGGCATCGTTGCCTCTGTTTGCTCAGGTGCAGTCATTTTGGCCCAATCAGGTGTTCTATCTGGAAAAAAAGCAACCACCCACTTTCTTGCTTTAGATTACTTAAAATCGAATTATCCAGATATTACGGTTGTTTCAAAGGTGCGTTATGTCGATCAGGGAAATATTCTTACCTCTGCAGGTGTATCTGCTGGTATCGACATGTCACTGTATCTTGTTGGAAAATTAATGGGTGAAACGGCGGCAGAAAGGACGGCGGCTACAGAAGAATACCCGCATGACTGGAGAATCAAGGCAAATATTGAAATTTAACCTATATCAACAAATCTAAAGGGGGTGCCGAAATTGCATCCCCTCCCTTTATTCGTATAGAACAGACAAGATTAAAATGAAAAAAGTACGTACTGGAACGAACATTAATGTATCCAATTCTTAGTTCATCGTGTAAAATGGAATTTATAGGAAAAATTATCCATAGGCGGTGAAAGTTTGGAAAATAAGACCTATAGGAACTGGGAATTTGAAACGATTGCAAAGCATACACTCGATATCCTTTTGATTGTTGACCAACATCAAATCGTACAATTTGCTACACCTTCTGTCGAAACAATTTTAGGTTATGGTCCAGACGAATTCGTAGGGAGAAATGCATTTGATCCTCTCTCTCCGGAAGATCGGGATCGACTAATGGCATCACATAAAGAAGTGATCGCGACAGGTGAACCAAGGGTGGACGAATATCGCGTATTTCATAAAAACGGCGAATTAAAATATTTTGAATCGCGGGTCATGCCGGTTCAAAACCATCCCGACAATCTTATCGTTGTGTCCATTCGGGATGTTACATTGAGAAAAAGAATGGAATCAGAGCTTGAGCGAAGAAAGAACCGATATCAAGAACTGCAAAATTGTTTAAAAAACTACTCACAGGACCTATCAGGAGTTATGAAGGTGTCGGAGCTTAAAAGCAGACTAATACACGAGCTTAACACAATAATACCGGATTCTGAACCGCAAATGGTGATATATGATCGGGAATCGAAAGCGATGGAAGGGGAGTACCCAGTAAGTCTGGCGGCTGTTTTGAATAATTTAACGGTTGGTAAACTCAAGGTTGAAAACGAGCAGATTTATATTTTAATAGGCGACCGAAAGGAAATGGCTTATATTCTCACCATGAAATCCTCTTCCATCAAGGAATCAATGGATTTGATTTGGCTGGAGACATTGGTTCATTACACCGTAATGGTTTTTGAAAGTTTGAATGTAATTGAGAGTCTGATGAGTCAATTGGAAACAGCCCTTCAAAAAAGTGAAAAACCACAGTGGATTTTAAGAATATTGTTTAACTTATCGGAAAAACAAAGAATGGAATTATCAAGCGATTTACATGATACCGTCCTGCAGGATCAAATGGCTTTATATCGAAACTTGGAATCCATATTAAAGGAATACCAATTTGATTGTGAAGTAGACCGGCAGCTAAAGGGAATTGTGCAAGGCCTGTTGGACACGATTCATCAAATTCGAATGACTTGTAATGAGCTGCGTCCGCCGCTTCTAAGGGAAGCGGGCCTTATTAGCGCTTTAGAAAATTTATTTGATTATACTCAAGTATCTTCAACCTTTAAAATCAAGTTTACAGTCGAGAATACGGATAGCCTTGTAATAAATGAAGAAGAAACCATCGGCATTTACCGTATTGTTCAAGAGCTGCTTAACAATGCCATTAAACACTCCCAGGCTAGTAATCTGCATTTTCATCTAAGCAGAACGGAAGAGTGGATTCATCTTCACTATTTGGATGATGGCGTCGGCTTTGCTGCTGAAAAGTTGACTCCGTCCTTCAAAAGTATGGGATTATCTGGTATGAGAGAAAGGATTCAAAGCCTAAATGGTACGATTGAATTTGCCTCACAGCCTGGGAATGGCTTGAGTGTAAAGATGCAGATACCGCTTAGTGTATAATGAGTGCCTTTTTTGAAAATAAACTATACTAAATGGTATTTTAGTATTTTCCTTCACAAAGTTATAAAAAAGCGGATTATCCTAGTTAGGAAAAGGATAATCCGCTTTTTTGTCTCTCATTTATAAAATTTTAATTCCATCCCGTTTTCTATATAGATTGTGTTTTGTAATCCGGTGTGGTTTATCAGATATTCAAATATGTTTTTTGCAGTGCTTCTGATTATCACACTCAAACCTATGGTGTCGAACACGCGTGCATAGCAGCGGATGATCAAGGTATCATTTTCGGTTAACAGATGATAATAGATGGTTTCTTTCTGTTTTTTTGAAAAACAGTGGATAAATAAATATTCATCTGTTGGTTCTATTCCTTTTATCAAAAATTCTTTTTGAACGATTCGTTTTATTTCCTCCATTTGCATCTCTGATAAATATATTCTCATTCCTAGTTCACCATCTTAATTTTGATCGGTATTCCATCCCTTTTCATTATACGAAAGTACGAGTTCAACTGTCACCATGCGCAATCTTTCCTAAGTAGTTGCTCTGCTTATTTTCCGAAAAATACCTTGCAGGGATTCATCAAAATCCTGCGGGGTGACCCAGAAACATTGCGGTTTTACTAAGAGGCAACTCCTATACAATGATAATGTCAAATGATTATTCCAAAAGGAGAGATGGAAAATGGATCGGATTACATTAGCAGTAAAAGGGATGTCCTGCCAGCATTGCGTAAAGTCAATTGAGGGAAGCGTCGGAAAACTGGAGGGTGTCAATAAAGTAAAAGTTAATTTAAAGGAAGCCAATGTGGCGGTCGTGTTCGATTTAGAACAAGTAAGTCCCGAACAAATTAAGGAATGCATTGAAAGCCGCGGATACGAAGTCTGCCATTAAGAAATGTCCCACAACTTAATAAGGTCTATGTTAATCGAGGTGAAAAAATGTAGGAAAGGGACGAAATTATGAGCATGAAAGAAGTAAACTTGCAGATAATCGGGATGACTTGTGCGGCCTGCGCGGCAAGGATAGAAAAAGGTTTAAATAAGATAGATGGGGTATCCAAGGCAGTAGTGAATCTGGCAATGGAAACAGCCACAGTGGAATTTCATCCTTCGATGGTTCAAGACCAGGACCTCATACAAGTGGTTGAAAAGCTGGGATATGGTGCCGAAAGGAAAGAAGAGCCGGGTGTAGATAAGGCGGACCCAAGAAAGCTGGAGCTGCTGCAACAAAAGGGCAAGTTTCTGTTCGCCATGCTGCTGTCGTTTCCAATGGCTCTGGTCATGTTTGCCAATATGGCGAAAGTTCCGGATACATTAGGCATTCAGGCTTTCTTTATGAATCCATGGGTGCAGCTGATGTTGGCTGCACCTGTACAATTACTGATTGGCCTTCAGTTTTATCGGGGTGCATATAAAGCATTGCGGAGCGGCAGTGCTAATATGGATGTTTTGGTGGCGCTTGGGACATCGGCGGCTTTCTTCTATAGTTTATATGTTTTGATACAATCTTATGGAACGGGCGCCGCGATGCTAGAAGTCTATTTTGAGACGAGTGCCATTTTAATTGCTCTTATTATTTTAGGGAAGATTTTTGAATCGAGCGCAAAAGGGCGTACCTCGGAAGCCATTCAAAAGCTGATGCAATTACAGTCAAAGCTTGCAGTTGTCGAAAGAAACGGCCAGGAGCTGGAGATTCCGCTTGAAGAGGTAGAAGTGGGAGACATTCTATTAATTAAGCCTGGTGAGAAGGTTCCTGTGGATGGAGAGATTATCGAGGGCAGAACCGCTTTGGATGAATCGATGTTGACTGGTGAAAGTGTTCCGGTAGATAAAACGATCGGGGACACGGTGATCGGCGCTACCCTCAATAAAAACGGCTTCATCAAAGTTCGTGCCACTAAAGTGGGAAAAGACACGGCTCTTGCTCAGATTATCAAAATTGTTGAAAGTGCACAGGGCTCTAAGGCTCCAATCCAGCGCTTGGCTGATCAAATTTCTGGAATCTTTGTTCCGATTGTAATCGGGATTGCTATCCTAACTTTTCTAATTTGGTATTTCTGGGTAACACCAGGTGACTTTTCCGGTTCCCTTGAAAAATTAATTGCCGTGCTTGTGATTGCCTGCCCTTGTTCATTGGGGTTGGCCACCCCAACGTCGATTATGGCTGGATCGGGTCGTGCGGCTGAATTTGGCATTCTTTTTAAAGGCGGCGAACATCTGGAAAGAGCTAGCCGACTAACCACGATTGTTTTGGATAAAACAGGAACCATTACAAATGGTCAGCCTGTTCTCACCGATATTATTGTGGATGGAAAAGTTAGCGAAGAGGAATTTTTATCGGTGGTCGCGGCTGCCGAGAAACAGTCGGAACATCCGTTGGCACAAGCGATTGTTCATGGGATTCAAGAAAAAGGAATTTTAATAGAGGATTGCACTGATTTTGAAGCTATACCGGGGTATGGTGTTAGAGCAAATATTGAAGGAAGAGCAGTTTTAATTGGAACCCGCCGTCTTTTAGCAGAGCATCACGTTTCTTTTGAGAAAGCTTTAGCAAAAATGGAGAACTTGGAACGTCAGGGTAAGACCGCGATGCTGGCTGCGGTTGATGGAGAATATGTTGGAATTGTTGCAGTCGCAGATACGATTAAGACAACATCGAAAAAAGCGGTGAAACGCCTGATAGACCTGGGATTAGAAGTGATCATGATTACGGGGGACAATAAAGAGTCGGCACATGCGATTGCCAAACAGGCTGGAATTGACCACGTTCTTGCAGAGGTACTTCCTGAAGGGAAAGCGGAACAGGTGAAGAAGCTTAAGGAACAAGGGAAAATTGTCGCCATGGTTGGGGACGGAATCAATGATGCACCCGCTTTGGCAGTTGCCGATATTGGCATGGCGATCGGAACTGGTACGGATGTGGCGTTGGAGGCGGCGGATATTACCCTGATGCGTGGGGATTTAAATAGTATTGCAGATGCCATTCATATGAGCAAAAAGACGATGCAAAACATTAAGCAAAACTTATTCTGGGCGTTTGCCTACAATACGGTCGGCATTCCTGTCGCTGCACTCGGTTTTCTCGCTCCATGGCTGGCGGGTGCGGCTATGGCATTTAGCTCTGTATCCGTGGTATTAAATGCCCTTAGGTTACAAAACGAACAGTTGAATACCGATACCGAGGAGGCTGCATTTTCTCCAAAAAGATGGCTGATACCGGCTTTGCTGTTACTAGTGGTACTGTTTGGTGGTTATTTTATCTATAACAATTTATTAGAGGATGCAGGAATACAGAAGTTAGTGGATGTGATATTGCGGTGAAATTTCTTCAATTGCTATTTGGAGCTTGCGAATGGTCCCGGAAAAAAGGATCCGCAAGCTTATTTTTTTTCTGACAGTTGCTATTTTTCTAGCGGAAGCTAACAAAAACTTTGCGGGGTGATTCGATTGATTTGCGGTTTGAAGTTAGCCATTTAGCAGTATGCTAAGAACATACCAATTGGAAGAATTTATCCATTCAACATTATAAGGAGTGAAAGAAATGAGAAAATGGGCAATCGCAGGAATGCTTTATGTAACCATTGTCATCGTTGGTTTTCAGGCTTATGACAAATGGTTCGCAGATGAAAAGACAACCGCTGCAGAAGCGGGAATGCAGGATATGGGGAATACGAAAAACAAAAAGAACGAAGATAAAAAGGAAAGCATGGAAACCATGGAGGATATGGGGAGTTCAGATCATGGTAGCGAGGCAGCGGAAACGGGTGCTCATGGGGAGGAAGGAAGCCATGGCCATGACGGGGGTTCTTCACATAGTGAAGGCAGCCAAGTAAATGCGTTTGTTTACAATGATAAAGACAATATTAAAATTTATTTAAAGGATAAGGCAGGAAATCCAATCGATGATTTAGAAGTCAATCATGAAAAGATTCTTCATTTGATTATTGTCGACGAACAGCTTCAGAAGTATTACCATTTACATCCTGAGCGAACAGGTAAAGGTGAGTTCACGATTGGAAATTTACTTCCTGAAGGGTATTATAAGGCATTTATCGACATTAAGCCTAAATCTCATGCTTATGCAGTAGAACCAGTTCCATTTGTGGTGGGTTCACCAGTTGTAAATACGGCTGCACATGGTCATTCATTAGTTCCAGATACTGATTTCACCAAGATTGTCGATGGGGAAAAGGTTACAATGACCGTCAGTTCTTTCAAAGCAGGGGAGAACGTTAAACTTTCCTTCGACCTTGATAGAACCAATTTGACTCCATATTTAGGAGCCATGGGCCATGTGGTGATACTCGATGAATACGGCAAGAAATTTCTCCATGTGCACCCGTCCAATGATACGGAACCGATTTTTGAAACTACATTTAGTAAGCCTGGTATTTATAAAATCTGGGCTGAGTTCAAACAAAATGGTAAAGTGAGAGCATTTCCGTTTGTGATTGAAGTGACGGAATAATAAATAGAATGTGAACCATGTGGAGGGGGAGGGCAGGCTAGACTCTCCCTTTCGTTAGTGCTGTGTAGAAAAAAACAAAAAATCTAGGAAGTGCACGAAAAGAGTCCAAACACGCAAGAATTTTGCGGTTCGCATAAAGAAATTCCAGTTAAACTAGGAGTAGAGGAGAAAACAGGTGGTGCTTTTATGGATAACAACCAGCAATTTTTTCAAACAATCCTCAATCATACAAGTGACGTAATCATGATTGTGGATCGGAATCGTCACATTTTATATATTACCCCAAATGTTTATGAGACTATGGGGTATCGACCTGAAGAATTACACAATCGAGACGGCTTTGACCTTCTTCATCCTGAGGATAGGGGACATATGCTGCAAAGGCATCATAACCTGCTGGCCTCAAAACAAAGTAATACCTCGGAATATCGAATGATTAGAAAGAATGGGGAAGTGCGTTATGGCGAATGTAAAACCACGCCGCTTCCCGACACAGAGAATTATCTTCAAGTTGTTTCGATTAGGGACATTACGGAACGAAAGCGGATGGAGCTAGAGCTTGCGTACCATAAGAACCGTCATGAAGTGTTGCAGAATAGCCTGAAGAATTTTTCGAATGATCTTTCTTTTGTGATGAAACATGCTGACTTGGAAGAGAGACTAATCAAGGAACTCATAACCATTTTACCAAACTCGAATCCTACCATAATGAAAATTTCTCCAAAAGACATACAATTATCATTAGGAAAAATGGAGAAGGCCTCTGAAAAGGTCATGATTAAAATAGGTAATCGGCAACAGAGCCCCTACATCCTGTCCATCAATGCAAGTGCCATTCGTGAAAAGATGGAATCAATTTGGCTGGAAACGTTGGCCTATTATTCGATGATGGTTTTTGAAAATTTAAATATGATAGAGAATTTGATCCAGCAGCTGGAAACAGCCACCCGTAGTAAGGAAACGCCGCAATGGGTGCTGCGGTTAATGTTTAATCTGCAGGAACAGCAGCGATTGACGTTATCGAGTGATTTGCATGATACGGTTTTGCAGGATCAAATTGACTTATACCGCAGGCTGGAATCTCTTTTGAATCGTTATGAAATAGACAAGGAAGTCAAAACCAAACTTGTTGGGATCGAACAGGGTTTGTTGGATATCATTCATGATATTCGGGCGACCTGCAATAACTTACGCCCACCTCTGCTAAGAGAGTTAGGATTAAAAAGATCATTGGAAAATTTGTTCGAGCATATCCAGATTAGCTCCACCTATAAAATTACTTTTACGTCAGAAGATCTCTCCATGCTTCCGCTAAGCGAGGAGCAGACGATCGGGATTTACCGGATCGTGCAGGAACTCCTTATTCATGCAGAGGAACACTCTCGGGCGAATGAAATAAAATTTGATCTCTACTATGAGGATCATCAATTGAAGCTGGTCTACAGTGATGACGGAGTTGGGCAGAGTTCTTCCTCGGATCATTTGAGGTTAACAAATGTAGAACAAAGAGCGCAAAGTCTTGGAGGCAAGATGGATATCAGTTTGGAGCCGAAGTGTGGTTTATTTGCTGCTTTACAGCTTCCGATTAACTTAGAAAGGAGTTTAGTATAATGGTAAATATTTTAATTGTAGATGACCATTTATCCATTATTGAAGGTACCAAAATGCTGTTGGAACAAGAACCGGATTTCAACATTACGGTTGAAAACAGTTCATTGAATGCGATGAATTTAATCAAGCTGCACCATTATGATGTATTGTTGTTCGATTTATACATGCCACACCTAAATGGGCTTGAGTTAGCAAAGCAAGCATTGGCATATAATCCGGATTTGACTGTATTGATTTATACAGGCTTCGATATCAAGCCTCATTTTAATTTGCTGGTTGAAGCAGGTGTTTCTGGTTTTCTTTCAAAAACTTCATCGCGGGATGAGTTAGTTGCAGGAATTAGGAGTGCCTTAAGGCAGCAGGTAGTTCTGCCGCTTTCATTGGTAAGAGAATTAAGAAGACCGGGGATCATATCGGATCAATCCACTGCCAATGAAAAAGTGGTCCTAACCAGCAATGAAGAACAAATCCTGACAGAACTAGCTAAAGGGAAAAGTACAAGGGAAATCGCCTCGAATTTAGCGATGAGCCAGCGGTCATTAGAGTATAACTTGACCGCCCTTTACCAAAAGTTTGGCGTTCGAACAAGAGTCGATACCATTGCCAAGGCCAAGAAGCTTGGGTTGATTCCTGAGGAAGAATTGAAATAATACCATTCTTATTTGGCGTAACTGTTGGAAAAAACAAATAAAAAGCTGTGGATTTCACAATTAAAATCGCAATGATTTTAGCGTGTAATGGGGGTTCCTTCGGGAGCCTCTTTTTTGTGTATGAACGTAGCAAAAACAGAAAATACAAAAAGGTAAACAAAAAAGACATAAAATATTTTTTATGCGAATATTTAACATTGAATAGACAAAGGAACTATTAAAGGGGGGAAACAGGATTGAATAATTTTTTAAGAGCAATACCATTGTCATTACAACATTTGTTTGCGATGTTTGGTGCAACAGTTTTGGTGCCAGCGCTAACCGGCCTTGATCCAGGAAGTGCCCTTATAGCCAGTGGTGTAGGTACCTTGATCTTCCATCTTATTACAGGTGGAAAAGTTCCTACGTATCTAGGTTCATCTTTTGCGTTTATTGCTCCACTTGCGTTATATGTAGGAAAGCTTCACTCGCCGGGTCAAGCCGTGGCAGGCCTTATCAGCGTATCCGTTGTTTATGCCATCGTATCGCTGATTATTGCCACAGTTGGCTTCGATAAAGTGCGAAAAGCCATCCCTCCAGTCGTCGTCGGTCCGGTTGTCAGCATTATCGGACTTTCCTTGGCGACAACAGCTGTCACTAATATGGCCGCGACACATTGGGACGCTGCCATTGTGAGCCTTCTTGCCGCTATCATCGCGACGCTTGCTGGCACGAAGGTGATCCGCCTCTTACCAATTATCATCGGTCTTATCGTCGGTTATATTTATTCTGCTGTCCGCGGCTATGTCGATTTTCAAAACATTGCAGATGCCCCTATTTTCGCGCTCCCTCATTTTGTGATGCCTGAATTCACATGGGTTGTCATCCTTGGTATGGCACCGATTGCACTTGTTACCATTATTGAAGACTTAGGTCATATGTTTGTATTAAACGAGATTACTGGAAAAGAAGTCACAAAAGATCCTGGCTTCGGGCGGATTCTCTTGGGTAACGGTCTTGCCACCCTTATCTCCGGATTCGTCGGCGGACCCGCGCAAACCACTTATGCTGAAAACCTGGGTGTTCTAGCCATCACCCGCCAGTTTTCCAGTAGGATCGTACAAGGCGCTGCCGTCATTGCGATTCTCCTTGGCTTGTTCGGAAAAGTTGGAGCTCTCATCCAATCCATTCCAGTTGCAGTAATGGGCGGCATTTGTATCCTGTTATTTGGTATGATCGCCGCAATGGGGATCCGTCATCTCATTGAGGAAAAAGTAAGCCTGGCAAATATGAAAAATTTGGTCATCGTCGCTATCATCTTCATTATCGGAGTAGGATATGCTCATAACGGTATCGCCTACGCGACCATCGCCGGATTACTCATCCATTGGCTCGTACCCGATTTTACGACAAAGAATGAAGATTAAAAAGATGCATGGGGACGGTTCTTGTGCATCAGTTTACTTGGTCCTAAATCCTATAGCGGTATACATTCTGTAAACCATAATGAAACAAGAGAACCGTCCCCATGAACCATTCCATGAACCATTTAAAGCAGCGGCAGAACCGTTGCTTTTTTAATTCTACCTGTAAAATTAATCGCGCATGGCTCCTGCCTCACGGGAAGTCATTGCACCTTGTCCTGCACTGACATCTTTTTGAATTTCTTGTTTTACTTTTTGGGCATCCGTTCCGGCAAATTCTGGTTGCATCATGGAGCCCGCATTTCCTTTAGCTTGTTGATTGTGTTGCTGCATATAAATCCTCCTCGATTTTCATTTAACAATCGTATTATTTACATAAAGCACTCGGTAAATCCGCTCCAATAGAGGAGTAGAAAATAAATGCAACAAAATTGGCTGTTTCGACAGCTTTTTTCATGTGACTGGCATGTGAAAAATAGGTATAAGAAATGGCGCAGTTTAGTGAACTGCGCCATTTCTTTTTGCGATAGAAAACGCGGTAATCTTTAGCGGTTAGGACTGCGGTGACACACGGATAAAATGCGGCGGTCTTCAAAAAGAGTGCGGTTAGGGAAGCGGCTGAACTGAGTAATATGTGAATATAGAAAACAACAAACAGTGGGTTGACTAAATCCCATTAAGGAGGAAATTACAATGACATTGAATCTATTATTCTTTACCGTTAGCATAAAAAAACGATTAATCGAACCTGAAGAAGCCCTTCACGATGAAATGGTTGAAAAACTATATGAAGAGCATAAAGATCGGCTAATCTCGAATCATTATTTGATGCACTAACAAACTGCCAGGGGTTACCTGGCAGTTTTTTTTGCCTCGTTATGGTCATGCTGCGACAGTAACAGCAGCTTATCCGACAGTAACGGCAGGCTATGGGACAGTAGCAGCGGCTTATCCGACAGTAACAGCCCGTCATGCGACATTAACGCCAGCCTATTCGCCTGTAATGTTGCCCATCCTGAGAGTAATATCCTGCTATCCGAGAGTAACCGTGCTTTATCAAAGAGTAATGGACCGGTATCCGAGAGAAACGCCACTTTATCCGAGAGTAACTAATCGCAATCACTGATAAACTTGCGGGCTGCCGCAAAATCCTGCGGAGGCACCTTAAAAAGAGTGCGGTGACCTCCAAAAAGAGTGCGGTTTGGCAACATGCATTCATTACTACAATGAAAATATAGAAAACACAACATGCCATTAAATGGAGGGGAAAATATGATATCAGTTTCAAATGTTTCAAAAATGTATACTTTGGAGTCGGGTGATTTTTTTGCACTAAAGGAAACCGTTATGCACGTCCGTAAAGGGGAATTTGTGGCCATTATGGGACCGAGTGGCTCTGGGAAAAGCACATTGCTTCAGTTACTAGGGGGTCTCGATCAGCCTACAACAGGAAATATCGTCGTGGACGGAATTGACTTAACCAAATTAAATGAAAAAGAACGAACATTATTCCGTCGCACAAGGGTGGGCTTTGTTTTTCAAAATTATCAGCTCCTGCCGATGATGACGGTCGGCGAAAATATTGCGCTTTCCCTAACTGCTAACAACACTCCAAAAAATGAAATCAAAACGATTGTGCAAAAATTGCTGTCAGAAGTAAACCTGCAAGGTAAAGAGTTAGCATTCCCTTCCCAGCTAAGCGGCGGCCAACAGCAGAGAGTAGCCATTGCAAGGGCGTTAGCGATGAAGCCAAGTTTAATCCTAGCAGATGAACCTACCGGCAATCTCGATCAAAAGAACGGAGAAGATATTTTAAAGCTTTTATCAAGGCTTAACAAAGAGGAAAAGATTACGGTGGTCATGGTGACGCATGACCAACAGGCAGCACTGGTAGCGGATCGAATCATTGTGGTAAGAGATGGAATGATCGTGGAGGAAGGAGGATATCGAAATGAAAAAGTGGCAAATCGCATGGCGTAATTTAATGCGGCGGAAGATGCGGACTTTTCTTACGATGTTATCAATCATAATAGGGGTTGCCTCCACATTCGGTGTAATTGCAGCTGTCAATACGGCAGAAAAAGCCTTTCCTATTTACTTAAAGGAGGCTATAGCAAAAGCGGATTTTACTATTGCTGGAACGGAGGCCTATTTTTCCGAAGATGTTGATAAGCAAATGGCTTCGGGTAAGGATTATGAATCTGTTGCAATGTTAAAGCAAAACACCAAGTTGATTACAAAAGAAAAAGGGATCTCTTCCATCCAGAAACGAGTCGTTCTCACCGGCTATAGCCAGCTTGATACCACAGTTACTGGTTTCAAAGTAATTGACGGTGATCTAAAAGCCAAGGGGGCCGTCATTACGGATCGAACAGC
Source organism: Neobacillus sp. PVCKKU3 (assembly GCF_058323225.1). Taxonomy (NCBI): domain Bacteria; kingdom Bacillati; phylum Bacillota; class Bacilli; order Caryophanales; family Bacillaceae; genus Neobacillus; species Neobacillus sp. PVCKKU3. The sequence goes on along the minus strand of NZ_JBLVQN010000044.1, from coordinate 24,391 downwards.
AAAGGTTTGGGGCTCAAAGATTGGAGATACGATTTCCTTTGATACAGACCAAGGTGTCAAAACGATTGAGATAACGGCCATTGTTCGATACACAAAAGACTTAATGGGCCCTTCCAGCTGGAATATGGCGAAATATCACCACTGGGCGGTCGCGGTTCCACTCCCAACTGTTCAAAATTGGTTTGATTTAAACGGAAAAGTTCAAGCAATCCAGGTAAAAGCATCAAGCCCTAATCAGCTTGATGCCGTAGAGAATGAGCTGGATCAATTTGTGAAAAGCAATACCGGTATTTATATGCAGCCTATGATTATTAACTTTGATACTGCTTTTAAGGACCTGAATACTTTCTTCTTAGCCCTGTATATTGCTGGTTTCCTGGGAATTGCCCTGAGCGCCTTCATCATTTTTAATTCGCTCTATGTAAGCATTAAAGAAAGAAAAAGTGAATTTGCCGTGTTGAAAACGATTGGATATACACCGGGACAATTACAGGGTATGGTCCTGACCGAGGTATTATTGGTTGCCATTATCGGAACGGTGTTTGGGCTTACGGTAGGATATGGCCTTGCGCACGGATTGAAACTGCTCATCTTCATGGTGTATGGCGTACAAAGCAACAGTTCCATGGAATTAGTAACCGGGTTGATCGTATCAATCCTTGCCGGTCTGCTCGTTCCGATTCTTGCCTCTTGGTACCCGATTCAACAGGTGGGTAAGACGAGTGTGATTGATGTGCTAAAAGAGAACAAGGCAAAGCCTAGTGGTCATTCTAAGTGGTTAGGGATCGTAGGGGTCCTGCTTATTCTATCAAGCTTTTTCATCAAGCATTTGATTTTAGTCCTGCCGCTTATGATTGGAATCACCCTAGTATTTCCGTATCTCTTTAAACTGTTTAGTTTTATTCTGAAAGCGTTCTATCGACTTGTATTCAAATTTTCCGGAGACGTCGCAATCCGTAATTTAAATCGAAATATTGGCCGCACTTCCATGACTTCCGTGATTCTATCTCTTGGGATTGCCATGATTGTGTTAATGAGTTCTCTAAATTCGGCACTTTTACAATCGTATGAGAAAATGATTAACCAATCTTACGGCGGAAATCTCGACATCATGTTCCACCATATTGAGAAAGAGGATCTCGACATTATTAAAAATACAGACGGAGTCAAAGATGCAGCTACGTATTCGATGCAGGGAATCGTTTGGAATTTGGATGGCGAGAAGCGAATGCTCCCTGTATACGGAGTGGGGGCGGACTGGATTGACCGATTCCCGTTGTTTACCGTAGCAAACGGTTCACACAGTGCATTAATTAAGAGCTTAAAAGATGATGAAATTCTCCTTGATCAGGCCGCCTTTGCGACTTGGGGAGGAAAAATTGGCGAAAGCATTACGTTAGCTACTATTGACGGTGAAAAAACCTTTAAAGTGGCCGCAATGGTAAACACAATGAAAAATAGTGGTTACGGGGCGTTTATGAGTGATGAGAACTTCAAGGAAAACTTCGGTGTGAAATATGAAAGAAATGCGTTAGTCATCAAGGAAGCACAAATAAGTCCACTACAATTGAGAGAGAATATTTACTCCAAATTCGGTGGGAGAATTGAGGAAATGTGGGGGCCTGAGGATTGGGTTTCTATGATTGGCGGTACCATTACAGCATCCTTCAGTATGGTGAACGCCCTTGTCATCCTTGGGATTATCGTCTCTGGCATTGGAATTGCGAATACCTTACTGATTAATATTATGGAACGGGTCCGGGAAATAGCGATGATGCGGGCAGTTGGTGTAACGCACCGTCAGATTATCGGGATTATTTTACTAGAAGGGTTTGGAATAGGTCTTGCTGCAACTGTTATCGGAATCCTGTTTGGCATTCTGTTAATCTATTTGACGTCTACGTTTATGCAAGTAAACTCACTAACCTTTGAATTCGGCGTCTCTTGGTTAATTATTGCGATAATAGCTTTGTTTGGGATTATTGTCAGCATCATTTCCAGCATCGCTCCATCCACCAGAGCGGCAAAAATCAAGTTGAGTGAGGCGCTTCGATATGAGTAGAATCCTGTTGGTACTGTTCTTGCCGTTGTTATTGCTGTCTGCCTGCGGGCGATCGAATGAATCGTGGGAGAATGAGGAAGTTGCGGAAGTCAGTACCCGAATTGTCGCTGATGATGTAAAGGCGAACTGGAAGATTGAAAGTGCAGCAGGTGACGAGCAACGGATACAACTAAAGATTTTGAAGAATGACGGGAAACCGATTGATGATTTTGAAATTACGCACGAAAAATTATTGCACTTGATTATCGTCAGCAAGGATTTATCCTATTTCAATCACATCCATCCTGAGTATAAAGGGAAAGGTTTGTTTGAAATCACAAATGAATTTCCCGCTGGCGGCAAGTATAAGCTTATTGCAGAATTTAAGCCAACTGACGGCGATTCAATGACCAAAATGGCGTGGGTTGACGTTGAGGGAAGTGAAAAGGCTTCTGTTCCGGTCGTGGTTGATGATGACCTTGTGAAAACCGTGGATGGCAATCGAGTAGCCTTAATGATGGATTCTGTCGAGGCAAACAAGGAGCTTACTCTTAAGTTTACATTAACGGACGAAGCAACAAATCAGCCGATTACGGACCTCGAGCCTTACTTAGGGGCGATTGGTCATGTGGTCGTTTTATCATCGGACGGGGAACTTTACTTGCACGTTCACGCAGTTGAAGGGCAGGGAAGTGGTCCGGAGGCACTTTTTGAAACAGAATTTCCGAAAAGCGGAATTTATAAGATTTGGGTACAGTTTCAGAGAGATAACAAAGTCTTTACAGTTCCTTATGTGATAAAGGTTCAGTAGGGTGAAATACGATTGAAAGGCAAATCGAATTAGATTTGCCTCTTTTTATTATAGGCTCATAATCTACTATGGATTAATTGGTTAAACTCTAAATCCATACAAGGGCGTTTAGGTTTGATAGTTATGATCGGTTCATAACTCCCCAATTACTGGCAGCGATATAGTTCAGTAGATAAGAAGCGTTCATAACTCCTCAATAACTCGACCGCGACATAGTTCGGTAGATAAGAAGCGTTCATAACTCCCCAATGGCTCGGCCGCGACATAGTTCGGTAGGTAAGAAGCGTTTATAACTCCCCAATGTCTCGGCAACGCGATGGTTCGGTAGATAAGAAGCGTTCATAACTCCCCAATGGCTGGGCAACGCGATGGTTCGGTAGATAAGAAGCGTTCATAACTCCCCAATGGCTGGGCAACGCGATGGTTCGGTAGATAAGAAGTGTTTATAACTCCCCAATGGCTGGGCAACGCCATGGTTAGGTAGATAAGGAGCGTTCATAACTCCCCAATAGCTTAGACGCGCCATGATTCGGTAGTTAAGAGCGGTTCATAACTCCCCAATGGCTCGGCAACGCCATAGTTCGGTAGATAAGGAGCGTTCATAACTCCCCAAATGCTCGGCAGAGACATAGTTCGGTAATTAAGGTCGGTCCATATATTCATTATCCAATTGATTACGTTAATATTCAGTAATAGAATCCTACTAAACAAACAATAGCATATAAGAAGACCTAAATGTTTGATTGAAAATCCGCAAAAGTGGTTTTTTTTGCATAAAAAAGCATCCGCAATAATTTGCGGCTTCACTCAAAAAACCTGCGGTGAAGGTCTAAAAAGTATGCGGTGGAGGTTCAGAAAGTGTGCGGTTAGGAAGCTATTAAAACAACGTAGAATGAAATCATCCAATACATTAGAAAACTTCACTCGATAAGGCCGCTGGATCCATTTTGAAAGGAGTTTGATAAAATGAAAGATTTCAAGTTGTTTTTACCATATGTGAAACCGGTAAGGGGTTTATACTTGCTTGGATTTGTCGGGAGTATCTTTCGTTTCCTGGTGCCGCTGTTTGTTCCATTAATTTTAAAATATATTTTTGATTCTCTGCTGCAAAATGATCAATTGTCCCGCACGGAAATGCTTGAACAGCTAATGATGATTGGGCTCGGTATGATGGCCATATTCCTTTTCATCCGAACACCTATGGAATACGTAAGGCAATTTTGTATCCACAAGGCCAACAACAATATTATGAAACACCTTCGCAAAGATGCCTTTAAGAAAGTTCATTCTCTTGATGCGAAATATTTTGTAGATAACAAAAGCGGAGAAATCGCTACACGTTTTTTCGACGATATCGAGAAGGTGAAGGGTTTCTTGACTGCCTTCTTTGGAAACATCTGGATTGAAATGATTGTTCTCGTGTTCGTTGTGGCGGTAATGTTGACCCTTAACGTAAAATTAACAATCCTGTCTGTTTTCCTAGTTGGCTTACAATTTATTCTTGCACATATCTTGTCAAAAAGATTAAAAAAGTCAACCCGCAGCATGATGCAATATCGATCGGTAATGAGCGGGTTTATTTTTGAAAAAATCCAAGGTGCCTTCCTCTCAAAGTTGTTTGCTTCGGAAAAAAGAGACAAAGAGGAACTCGATCAACACTTAACTCAATTTGACAAATTAACAGATCGGCACGCCAAAATTAATGCCATCATGCTAGCTTTCGTCAATGTTTTAAGTGATATGACACCATTTATCGTCGCGATTATTGCCAGTTTGTTTGTGATTGATGGGAGTTTATCGATGGGAAGCCTCATTGCTTTCTTTGCCTATGTCGATAAAATGAGAAGTCCTGTGGCCGCTCTAGTGAATGCTTATCCGGCCATTACCGAAGGAAGTGTTGCTTTAAAAAGGATCTTTGATTTCTTTGGTACTCCTAAAGCAATTAACGAAAAGGCAAACCCAGTTGAGTTAAAGGAATTTAACGATTGCATCGAGCTTAATAACGTGACATTCTCCTATGATGGAAAGAAGAACATAATAGATAATGTTTCTTTGACACTTGAGAAAGGAAAAACTTATGCGTTTGTTGGTGAAAGCGGCGGCGGTAAGAGCACCATCCTGCAGCTTTTGCTGAGAATGTATGATGTTACGAAAGGTGAGGTGTTAATTGATGGGGTTAATATCAAAGATTACGCGATTGAAAATCTTCGAGAGCATATGGGAATTGTCACGCAGGATAACTTTTTATTCAGTACTTCGATTAAGGACAATATTAAAATGGCAAAGCTTGATGCGACAGATGAAGAAATAATCGCTGCTGCCAAAAAGGCTTTTGCACATGATTTTATCTCAGCAATGCCAAACGGTTATGAAACAGAAATTGGGGAGAGAGGAGTTAAGCTATCTGGCGGCCAAAAACAGCGGGTGGCCCTTGCTCGGATATTCTTAAAGAATCCTTCGTTGATTTTCTTGGATGAGGCCACCAGCGCTCTGGATAATGAAAGTGAAAAGCTTGTTAAAGAGTCGATTAATAAATTTGCCAAAGATAAGACTATTATTATGGTCGCGCACAGGCTATCAACGATTTTGAATGCCGATACCATATTTGTTTTGAAAAACGGTAGAATTGTAGAAAGTGGAAATCATAAGACCCTGCTAAAAAGAAACGGTTATTACAAAGAACTTTATTTAAAGCAAAATTCGACTGCCGAAGAAGAAATGAAATTGGCAGCAGGCTGAAAAAAGATTGGGTAGCGAAATTGGTTGCTTATGTGCAGCCATTTTTTTTCGAAAAAGGTATTTATTACTTGGTTTGCTGGTTCGAGAGGATAAAGACCTTTATATGTGCCCTAACAATTCAAGGGTTTGCAAGTTCGGGAGTATATATCCTCTATATGAGCCCGAATACATCAAGATTTTTCAAGTTCGGGAGGATACAGCCTCTATATGAGCCCACATGCATCGAGATTTTTCAAGTTCGGGAGGATACAGCCTCTATATGAGCCCAAATGCATCGAGATTTTTCAAGTTCGGGAGGATACAGCCTCTATATGAGCCCGAATGCATTAAAGTTTTTCAAGTTCGGGAGTATATAGCCCCTATATGCGCCCGAATACTTCACAGGTTTGCAAGTTCGGGAGGATATAACCTTTATATGAGCCCGAAATACTTCATAGTTTGCAAGTTTGGGAGGATATAGTCTCTATATGAGCCCGAATACTTCACAGTTTTTCAAGTTCGGGAGGATATAGTCTCTATATGAGCCCGAATGCATGAAGGGATTGCAAGTTTGGGAGTATATAAATTTTATATGCACCCGAATGATTCAAGTATTAGCTGGTTCGGGAGAATAAAGCCTCTATAAAGTTAAACGCTTGGATTTTTTTGGGAAATCCCAAGCGTTTTTGTGTATTATTTACATTGTGATTCAGCCGGAATAGGAATAAAAACCTTAAAAATTCATCTTCGATTGTCCGCCATCGACATTTATGCTGGCTCCGACAATCCAGGATGCTTTTTCAGAAGCAAGGAATACCGCAACATTGGCGATTTCCTCCGGGGTACCGAAGCGGCCTGCAGGAATTTCTTTATTCACAAACTCTTTAATGCCCTCCGGATCCTCATTCATGCGTTTGATCCAATTGCCAGTTTCGTGCAAAATACTACCAGGAGCAATACTGTTCACACGGATACCATATGGAATCACTTCGTCAGCCAAAGACTTCGTAAAGCTGATAAGCGCCGCTTTTGCATTATTGTAGGTAACTTTACCACCGCTTTCCCTACCATAAACAGAGGTAATATTAATAATGGATCCCGACCGCTGATTTTTCATAGGAAGGGCAGCTAGTTTACTCAGATGTACTGCAGAAAAATAGTTCAGTTCCATTGCCTGATAAAAAAGTTCCATATCGGTTTCAATTACTTTACTGCCATTACTGCCACCGGCATTATTGATAAGGATATCAATTGATCCATTTTCCTCGGTATAAGTATGAATCAATTTCTCCCGTTCCTCAGGATTGGTAATGTCGGTTTGAATTATAGCCACGCTGCCGCCAAGTTCTGCTTGTGCCTCTTCTAAGTAACCTAAGCCTCTGGCGGTAATCGTAACATTTGCTCCTTCATCAACAAATGCCTTGGCAATTGCCTTTCCGATTCCTTTTGAACCGCCGGTAATGAGTACGTTTTTGCCTTGTAATTGCAAGTCCATTGTTCAAAGCTCCTTTATTTGGTTCATTTTTTGTTATGTATATAAATATTATAATGCAAACAACTAATAAAACTGAATGAGTAATTTTCCATTGGAACTATCTCGAGTTACCAACGTATATTAGTTCAAATAATTCGGTACATTGGAGAGGGAAATAAGCTCGTCTGAAAAAGCTGTATAAAATGTGGAAGCATAGATGTAGGAACGTAAGGGATGGCCCGTCTCAATAGCTTAAAATAAATAGAAGAAGAGGTTGTTAACAATGATACAAAAAAGAACAATACATATTCTAAATGGACTAGCTATGTATAATTATTACAAAAAGACAAATTTTCTTAATCAAGAATTGATAGTTCCTTTTAACGAGGCAATGTGTTATGGAAATACGAGTCCTAATCTATTTTCAGATAAATTCATCCAAATACGTGCAAAGGTCCATCATGTAACGCCGAAACAATACATTGAACACGCACTAACACCATTGCAGCCGCTCTTAAGTGGAAATTTTACTCATATGGCTTTATGGTTTGATGCCGATATGTTTTGTCAAATTAATATCCTGACCATCCTTGCTTGGTTAGACCAAGTAGAGCATACAGACTCTATTGATCTATATCTAGTTGATGATCAATTTCAGCCTGTGAGCCATTTTTCCCTAAAGGCGAAAGGATATTATGACATGTACAAACAAGTGTTGATTGATAAAACTATGCCTGAAAATATCGATCCCGAACCATTAAAGAAGGGGATAGAGCTATATTTGAATTACCTAAGAAAAGACAGTGATCTTCTGCTGTATATTCACAAGCACCGAGAGGTTCCAGAAGAGGAACTTATGCTAGCTTTACTTGAAAAATTTAAAGAATATGGGTTAGGAGACACACAATATTTTGAAATTATAAAATCTCATCGGCAAAATCATCAGTAAGAATCTATTTCTTATGTTTAGGAGTATAAGTTTAATTCGTTTATTTTTCAGAAAATATAGAATACAATAACTTTAATCAGATTATTTACATACAACCCTAATTGGAGGGAGGAGCAAAAAAATAACAAACAGGGATCGTAAGCGGATGTTGGTATCAGACGCACCGAGCGAATTAGAGAAACTGGAAGAAATTTATGAAACGTATCAGCAAATGTTTCAGCATTCCATTACAGGAGTGGTCATCACTGATCAAGACGGCAGGATTTCCGAAGTAAATCCGGCATTTAAGGAACAAACAGGATTATCGGCAAGTGATGTGGTTGGCCGCAGGCATCGGGATTTAATAATCGAGGAAATCATCGACCAAACCGCCGAACTACAGGTTTTTAAAGAAGGAAAACCTATTACCCAACTGACAAAACTCTATAATGGCAAGGAAGTTTTAGTAACCGCCATCCCTATTAAAAATAAACAAGGACAAATCATTAAAGTTGTCAGTCAGATGTTGGACGTAACGGTATTAAACCAGCTCAAGCATGAAATTTTTCAATTAGAGCAGGAGCATGAGGAGATCACTCAGCAGCTGGAAGAACTAAAATCCAATAAAACCGCCATTCATTCCATTGTCGCCTACGACATAAAAATGAAGAAAGTCATCGACCGCGCCTTACGAGTCGCTCAGCATGGCTCGACCGTTATTTTATATGGGGAATCAGGAGTAGGTAAAGAGGTTGTTGTAAAATTAATTCATGAAAATAGCAATCGGAGCAGCCAGCCGCTTATCAAAGTGAATTGCGGGGCGATTCCCAATGATCTGTTAGAATCTGAATTGTTCGGCTATGAACCTGGTGCCTTTACTGGAGCCAGCCCTAAGGGTAAGGTTGGTTTATTTGAGCAGGCCGCTAAGGGGACGATTCTCTTAGATGAAATTGGTGAAATCCCCTTACACTTACAGGTCAAATTACTAAGGGTCCTGCAGGAATTTGAAATTACCAGGGTCGGGGGGACAAAGCCGATAAAAATTGACACCAGGGTGATCGCTGCAACTAATCAAAATCTGGAAAATTTAATCAAAAAAGGAGGATTTCGCAAGGACCTCTATTATCGCTTAAACATCATTCCGATTCATATTCCTCCGCTAAGGGAAAGACCAAATGATATCGTTCCGTTAACCTATCACTTTATCCATGACATCAGACAAAAATATGGCGTCAATAAGATTTTTTCGAAAGAAGTGATGGATAGCTTTAAACACTATCATTGGCCGGGGAACGTACGAGAACTTCAAAATATAGTTGAGCGGCTGTGCATTATGATTGAAAAACCGATTATTACTGCTGAGGACATCAGAAATGAATTGTTTATACAGCAAGATAAAGAAAAAACGCAGACTGAACCACAAAGGGAAAGTGACATCATCATCACTAAGCCTAACAATTTAAAGTCCCTGAAAGAGCAAATGGAGCATTATGAAAAACAGGTCATCGAGCGTGCCTTGAAGAATTATCCTAGCATGCGCGCGGCAGCCAAAGCACTAGACGTCGATGCTTCCACGTTATCAAGGAAAGTACAAAAGTATTCTAATATTTAGAAGTAGTGCGAAAATGCAACACGTTGCAATTTTGCACTATTTTTTTGTTGTGTTTTTGCATTACCGAAGGAATGGAGCCTAAATAACCAGTCAATTTAGTTTGGCACAGAAATTGCATTATAAAAGAATAATGACCATGGGAGGGGCAATGAAATTGATTCAGGAAGAGATTCATATGGTTCGTCATTTTATCCGGTCTATTGCTGAAGATTGCTTTCTTCCTGCAGCAAAAGATGTGGACCAACTTCAAAGAATACCGGACACCCACCTCAGGAAGTTAGCAGAAAATAGATTATTCGGGACAAGTGTACCTACCAGTTTTGGCGGTGGCGGCCTATCGTGCTTGAATCAGTTGATAATGATTGAAGAGATTGCTCGCTGCTGCGGTTCGACATCCATGCTGTTGACGAATCAGGAAATGGTGATGAACCCCATTCTTCTAGGTGGTACGGAGGAGCAAAAAATGAAGTATTTACCTCCTCTCACATCAGGTGAGTTAATAGGGACGATTGGGATTACGGAAGAGGGAATCACCAGCGATCTCGAAACAGTATATACAACAGCTGAGAAAATGGGCGATTATTATGTTTTAAATGGTAAAAAGTTATTTGTGTTTAACGCTGGGGTAGCTGACATTTACATGATTGTCGCAACCATGGACCCTAGAATAAAAAATGCAGGACTTACCTATTTTATTGTCGAGCAGGGAACACCCGGACTAACAGTAGGAAGAGAAGCAGGGAAAATGGGTGTAAAAGGGATTCCAGCAAGAGAACTAATTTTAGAGAATGTAAAAATTCATCATTCACAGCTAGTTGGAGGGGAGGGCAAGGGATTTAAAATTTTGAAAGAAACGCTTAATCGGACGAGATTAAATGTGGCGGCTCTAGCTTTGGGGATTGCCCAAGGCGCTTATGAAGAAGCAATAAAGTATGCCCATAAATTTATGCGCTCTTCGAGGGAGAGTTTGCGATTTCATAATACCCAACTGATGCTGGCTGAAATGGCAACAGAGATTGAGGCTGCTAGAAGATTGCTTTACTACGGTGGAGAATTACTGGACAGCGGATCAGCTGAAGTGGCAGGTACAGCCTCAATGGCAAAGCTATTCTGTTCGAATACCACGATAAAGGTGACCACGGATGCCGTTCAAATGCTAGAAGGCAGCGGCTATACCGATGACTACCCTGTGGAACGAATGCTGCGGGATGCGAAAATCACCCAGTTTTATGAAGGCTCAAATTTGATACAAAAGCTTGTCATTGCAAGACAGGTTTTACTATAAACATAGTTAATAGATGAATAGGGAGGAAAAAAGAATGTCAAAGAGAGATGCAGTGATCGTATCAGCCGTAAGAACTCCGATTGGAAGGCAGGGTGGGGCATTAGCCAGCCTGAATGCCCATGAATTTGGTGCAGTCGTGATTAAGGAAGCGCTAAATCGAGCAGGTGTAAACGCAAATCAGATTGATGATGTTATTTTTGGAAATGTGTTAAGCGGCGGTGGAAACATTGCTAGATTAACTGCCCTGCAAACTGGGCTTTCTCTTGAAATTCCCGGTTTAACCATTGACCGTCAGTGCGGTTCTGGTATCAATGCCGTTGTTTTAGCTGCGCAGGCGATTAATGCTGGAGCAGGAGATATTTATGTGGCAGGTGGAACTGAGAGTATGAGCCGTGCTCCATATTTAATGGATCGCCCTACAAAAGCATACAGTGCAGCGCCGCCAAGTTTTCGTAAATCGCAGCTTTCACCAAAGGAAATCGGTGATCCGCCAATGGGAATCACGGCTGAAAATCTAGTAAAAAAATATAATATTTCTAGAGAAGAACAGGATGCCTATTCATTAAGAAGCCAGCAAAGAATGGCAGCCGCGATGGAACAGGAATTTTTTAAACAACAAATTGTTCCTATTGAAATTCCTGTTAGAAAAGGGCAGCCGATCACATTTGCAGTGGATGAGCACCCGAGACCATCTACGACGCTTGAAGGATTAGCTAAATTACCGCCAGCTTTCCTTGAAGGAGGAACCGTTACAGCCGGAAGCAGCTCAGGACTCAATGATGCAGCTAGTGCATTAGTGATCATGTCCCGTGAAAAGGCTGAAGAATTAGGCTTAAAGCCGCTGGCAGTTGTACGTGACGCTGCGGTAAGCGGTGTGGATCCTAATATTATGGGAATTGGTCCGGTACCGGCAACTAGAAAGCTATTACAACGGACAGGGTTAAAGATCGATGATTTTGATTTTGTAGAGTTGAACGAAGCATTTGCTGCCCAGGTTCTTGCCTGCAACCGCGAGCTGGAAATCGACGAAGCAAAGCTCAATGTAAACGGAGGGGCAATTGCACACGGCCATCCACTTGGAGCAACAGGAGCCATTTTGATGACGAAAGCCGTTTACGAATTACAAAGAACAAATAAACAGCGGGCTTTGATTACCGCATGCATTGGCGGCGGCCAAGGTATTGCAGCGTTGATTGAGCGAGAAGGATAAGTTTTTTGAACATTGCTAAAGTACTAACCGGTTAGTACCGGAAGGAGTGAAATCATTGAATATACAGGATGTAAAACATATTTCGGTGTTAGGTGCAGGGTCGATGGGACACCAAATTGCCATGTTATGCGCGTTAGGCGGGTTTTCAACAACGATCTACGATATCCAGGAGAAGGCCTTGGAACAGGCAAAGGAAGCCCTTGATTTTCAAATGGGAAAATGGGTGCAAAAAGGGAAAATCAGTCAGGAAGGCTTGGATCAGGCCTTCGCCCGGTTGTCTTATACTACTAATTTAGAAGTGGCTGTAGGGAATACAGACTTTGTCATTGAGGCGGTTGTTGAAAAGCTAGATGTTAAACGGGAGCTATTCGCTGTAGTTGATCGTTTGGCACCTCCTCATGCCATTTTAGCATCCAATAGCTCCACAATTGCTAGTTCAAAAATTGCCGATGTTACCAGGAGGCCGGAGAAAGTCTGTAATATGCACTTCTTTTTTCCAGCTTTAGTGATGGATTGCGTTGAGGTCGTCATGAGTGAGACTACGTCTGAAGAAACGGCTGCTGTCACAATGGCTGTTTGTGAAAAAATCAAACGTACCGGCGTGTTGCTGCGTAAGGAAACATGGGGCTTTATAGCCAACCGTCTGTTGTTTGCCTTAAACAACGAGGCGCTCAAGCTGTATGAGGAAGGCATCTGCGATTATAAAGACATTGATACGATTGTCAAAAAAGCATTAAACCACCCAATGGGTCCTTTCGAGCTGATGGATTTATCCGGTATTGATGTCGGCTACTATGCACTGGCTGAAAAGTATAAAGAAACAGGAAATGAAGAGGATAAGCCGTCTGCAAGCCTAGAAGAAAAAGTGAAGGCAGGGACTCTTGGCCGTAAAACCGGCAAGGGCTGGTATGAATATGAAAAAACAGGGGTGAAAGCAAAGTGAATACGCAATTAGTAAAACTGGAAAAAAGTGATCATATTGCGATAGTGACGATTGATAATCCGCCGCTAAATGTTTTAAGCGGGCAGGTAACCAGTGAGTTAAAGACTGTCTTTGATGATATTGCCAGCGATCACGAGATTGTGGTGGTCATCTTGACGGGGGCAGGAAGCCGGGCGTTTATGGCGGGAGCAGATATTAAAGAATTCCCTCAATCCATTGGCAAAGCAGGCATGAAGGACCGAGTTTTGGAGCAGCATGCCGTCTTTAACCAAATCGACTTCCTGCCGAAGCCGACGATTGCCGTCTTAAATGGCCTGACCTTCGGCGGAGGCTGTGAGCTTGCCATCACTTGTGACATCCGGATTGCCGAAGAACACGCGCAGCTTGGCCTGCCGGAAATCAAATTGGGAATCTTCCCTGGCGGAGGGGGCACCCAGCGTCTTCCGAGAATAGTAGGAGAGGCAAAAGCGAAAGAGCTCATGTTTGTCGGCGACCCTATTTCGGCACATGAAGCGGTGAAGCTTGGACTCGTGAACAAAGTTGTCGCAACAGGACAAGGAATGAACGCGGCACTGGCGATGGCCAAGAAAATCAGCGGGTATTCCCTACAAGCTCTATCTCGGATTAAAAAGGCCGTAGATGAAGGAACAAATATGGAATTCCATGCCGGAATTGAAAGAGAAGCTGAACTGTTTGGAGAGGTCTTTTTAACGGAAGATGTGAAAGAAGGAGTTTCAGCGTTTATCGAAAAAAGAAAGCCCGTTTTTGCGCATAAATAAAATGGGTAACAGTGAACATGTCAACACTCGATTCAGGTTTTTTGTACAATCTTAATTTATCTAAAAACATGATAAGGGGATGGATAGGATGAATTTTTCATATTCTGAAAAGGTTGTTAACTTGCAAAAGAGGGTAATTAATTTTATGGAGGAGTATGTTTACCCAAATGAAAAGGTGTATAAGGAGCAGCTGAATCAACAGGAAACACGCTGGTCTGATATTCCTCCGATTATGCAAGAACTGAAACAAAAGGCAAAAGCGGAAGGGCTATGGAATTTGTTCTTGCCGGAAAGTGAGTATGGGGCTGGATTAACCAATCTGGAATATGCACCGCTTTGTGAGATTATGGGGAGATCCATGATTGGTCCGGAAGTATTTAATTGCAGCGCACCAGATACAGGTAACATGGAGGTTCTTGTCCGTTATGGTACGGAAGCGCAAAAGAAACAGTGGCTTGAACCGCTTCTGGCCGGTGAAATCCGCTCCTGTTTTTCAATGACTGAGCCAGATGTGGCTTCCAGTGACGCAACCAATATTGAAACAAGCATTGTCAGAGATGGCGATGAATATGTCATCAATGGCAGGAAATGGTGGTCTTCAGGGGCAGGGGATCCGCGCTGTAAGATTGCGATTGTGATGGGGAAAAATGATCCAACCGCAAAGCGGCATGAACAGCAGTCTATGATTCTCGTACCATTAAACACACCAGGTGTGAAGATTGAACGAACCCTTTCAGTGTTTGGGTATGATGATGCACCGCATGGTCACGCGGAAATTGTCTATGAGAATGTCCGGGTGCCTGCCGAGAATATGCTTTGGGAAGAAGGAAAAGGATTCGCGATTGCCCAAGGGCGGCTTGGACCGGGCCGGATTCACCATTGCATGAGATTAATCGGATTGGCAGAACGTGCCCTTGAAGACCTCACCAAGCGTGTGCTAAACCGGACTGCTTTTGGTAAAAAAATTGCCGAGCAAGGTGTTGTTCAAGAGTGGATTGCAGAATCCAGAATTGAAATCGAGCAAGCCCGTTTATTGACATTGAAAGCGGCCTATATGATGGACACAGTTGGAAATAAAGAAGCGAAAACTGAAATCGCGATGATTAAAGTGGTTGCGCCAAATATGGCACTAAAAGTCCTGGACCGTGCTATTCAAGCATTTGGTGCTGCCGGCGTAAGTGATGATTTCACTCTTGCCAATCATTGGGCGCAGGCACGTACATTAAGACTGGCCGATGGTCCTGATGAAGTGCATCGCCGTCAGATTGCTAGATTGGAACTGAAAAAATATCAAACTCCAGAATTATCAGCAGTCCAGATTTAAAAACAATATCCGAGTTCAGGTAATGGGAGGTCAGCCCTCCATTGCCTGAACTTTTTTTTAAAAGGGAGTGAAAAAAGGAAATGAAGGAAACCTTTCGTGACACGATTGATGTGAGAAAAGGGGAGGAGCTCGATTATGAGAAGCTCCAAAAGTTTATTCAGGAAAATATCGAGGAGGCCCCTGCAGGCAAATTGGAGATTGAACAATTTGGTGCAGGTAAATCTAATCTGACCTATTTAATAAGAGTTGGCGAATGGGAGGCAGTGCTGCGCCGGCCGCCGCACGGACCTGTCGCCCCAAAAGCCCATGATATGGAGCGGGAATATACGATTTTATCGAATGTGCACCCAATCTTTTCAACTGCACCCAAGCCGTATATTTTTTCCAATGATCATTCCATAGTCGGCAGTCCTTTTTTTATCATGGAAAGAAGAAAGGGTTTAGTGCTAGATCATGAGTTTCCTGCACATGTTCCCTATCATCCTAGTTTAGGGAGTAAAATATCGGAAATCATGGTCGATCAATTAGTAGAACTGCATCAGGTCGATTACACGAAAACAGAATTACTAAACATCTCAAGGCCGGATGGATTTATGGAGCGGCAGACTGGCGGCTGGATTAAACGATACGAAAATGCCAAAACGGAAGAGGTCCCCGGTGTTGAGGAGTTAACTTCCTGGCTGCAAAAAAATATCCCTGTTTCACCAAAACCCGCCATCATTCAATATGATTATAAATTGAATAATGCGATGTTTTCTGAGGACTTTCGCAAGATGACCGGTTTGTTTGATTGGGAAATGGCAACAATCGGCGATCCGCTGGCAGATGTAGGGGTTGCCTTATGTTACTGGCTGGAATCCGGCGACCCTGACGAATTAAAAGGCGGATCTGGGATTCAACCCATCACAGCAAAAGAAGGCTTCTTTACACGCAGAGAATTTTTAGAAAGGTATGCGAAGAAAAGCGGCCATGACGTTTCAAATATTTCTTATTATCTTACCTTCTCGTACTTTAAATTGGCTGTCATAGCCCAGCAAATATATTTCCGATATTTCAAAGGTCAGACCCATGACGAAAGATTTGCTCGGATGAATCGAGCTGCTGCCAGCTATATTGAATACGCCTTGTTGTCGACTAAGTGGCTATAGGAATGATGCATGGGGACGGTTCTCTTGCCTCAAAATGATTGTTGGATTTGGGACGGATCTTATTTCAGAAATCCGTCCCTATGGATTTTTTAGGCTCTTTTCTGATTTAAATGGCTTCTTTGATGTGCAAGTATTTGAAAGAAAGCTGGCAAACAAGCAATCCTAGGTTTGGAAACCTATGGTTAAAATGAGTAGTAAAAATAATCTTGTTCGACGTGGCAGGATAGCTTAAAAAGGATGACTTATACCTAAACTAAACAAATGTGGTAAAATAAGGATATAGATTATTAAAGGAGGTTGAGTAATGACAAAGAAGAAAAATGAAACGTTTGAATGGATTAAATCAATTTTGGGTGCTCTTGTTATAGCATTTATTATTCGCTCTTTTTTCTTTACCCCAATTGTTGTTGACGGTGAATCAATGAACCCCACTCTCCAGGACAAGGACCGTATGGTAGTAACCAAAATTGGGGAACCGAAAAGATTTGATATTGTTGTTTTTCACGCCCCGGAAGGTAAGGATTACATAAAACGTGTAATCGGACTCCCAGGTGACAGTATTGAGTATAAAAATGATGTTTTATATATAAATGGGAAGGCTTACAACGAACCTTACTTGGAAAAATACAAGAAATCATTAAAAGATGAAGGAACCTTAACAGACTCCTTCACTTTAAAGGAAACCGCTGTAGGTAGTGATACTGTCCCTAAAGATAGTTTGTTTGTAATGGGAGATAACAGAAGGCGAAGCAAAGACAGCCGTGATATTGGAGCGATACCAATGGAAAAGGTAATAGGGACAACAAATGTTGTTTATTATCCAATAAAAGAGATTAAAATCGTAAATAACTAATTGCTACTTATGTATATAACAAAGAAAACTCGCAAACGTAATGCGAGTTTTTGTTAGTGTAATTATATCCTTATGGTATAGCAATAATTTTTACGAAATCAGCCTTTTTAAAAAGCTCTTTGAATAAACCAAACCAGACCAAAAGCTAAAATGGCTGCCGAGGTTCCGGGAATGACCCATTTAATTGGTTTCACCGTTAATTTCTTGATCCATAAAATAAGCGGGTATACCAACGATACAATGATTAGTTGGCCGATTTCGATTCCGATATTAAAAGATAAGAGGGACGCAGCCATATGGTTTGTGTCTAATCTCATTTCCGATAATATTCCGGCAAAACCGAATCCATGGATTAAACCAAAAGCAAAGGCAAGCCATGGCTGGTGTTTGGAGTCCGTATTAAAAATATTCATAAGCGCAACGTAGACGATGCTTAAAGCAATCGCGGATTCCACAAATCTGCTTGGAAGCTGAACAATGTCAAAAGTAGCAAGAGCCAATGTGATACTATGGGCAATCGTAAAGGCCGTGACTAAAGAAAGAATATGACGAAAGGTTTTTGCCCCAAAAAGTAAACTAATGATAAACAGGATATGGTCATAACCTGTAAAAATATGTTCCAAGCCAAGAACGACAAACTGTTTAACATTTTGCAAAAGGCTTGCCTTACCAATCTCTAATTCCCTCGATTCAAATGTAAGAATCTTTTCCTGTTGTTTCCCGTCCATTTTAATGGTTGCGAAATTGGCATGACTTGGATCGGAGTCGTCCATAAACATATTATATTCCATCACTAGTTTTTGGGGTTTATGTTCCATAGTATATATCAAGTTAATGACCGCAAATGGTTTCTCGTTAATCATCTCTATATCTGATTTTTCCAAGCTTCCTTCAATAAGTTGACTATCCGCATAAAGCTTTATATGGGAATTTATATATTGCTCCACCATCTTATTGTTAATCAGTTCCTTTTCTTCTGTTCCCTTATTTAGGGCATGGCCTAGTTCTTCGAGATCAAGTTTCAACTCGTAATCTAGTGACTTCTCTTTTACTTCCATGGTAGAAAAACCTTCACTATTATTGGTATGGGCAGAGGATGGGGCAGGCAAAAGGGAACCAAATAAAAGTAAAAAGATTAAAGTAGGCAGCCATAGCTTTTTCATTCATTCCACGTCCATTTCAAATGTTTTCTCGCAATGTTGTTGATGATTAAAGATAACGGAAAGACGAGGAGTATAAAATGCCCCTCGTCAAGATCTTTTTTAGTTTGAGTTTCTATTTATTTACTTGCTTTCATGAAAATTGGATTTGAGTAGAACCAAAGATCATTCCATGGGTTTTCACCTTTAGGATCTTTTTCTGGTTCTAATTGATCAGTGTTAGTACCACGTAAACGAATGTAGCTATCTTTATCCACATCTTTTAAAGTATAAGTAATCGTGATGTATTCACCGTCTTTTGTCCATTCATTTTCCGTAAAACGCTTCACGACTTTAGTTGTAGGATTAGAAGCAGTTGAGCGGTCTTCTACTTTCCCATTAACTTCTCCCATGATTAAGTCAACACGTTGAACATTTGGCTTATCACCATGAGAGTTTGCAGCGTTTGGATCTTTGATGCGAATTGTTACTGTTACATCAGATTTCTTACTAGGAAGTGTAAGTGTTTCACCGATTGATGCTGTATTTCCTTTTGCCTGCGCATGCAATGGTGATTTTCCTCCTGCCTGCAGTTTAACATCAAGTTCTGAGATAAGGTCACCCGTGGTAACAAACACATTACCATTACGAAGGTTTTCCATTACATCCTTATAATCTTTCTTTGCTTTAACATATGTTTTCGAATATTCACCTGGCCAGAAGTCACTTCCTCCATCACGCCAGTTAACATGTGAGTCAGAGGTAGCAGTAATCCACCAATGTCTTCCTTCACCTAACATCGAATCCCATAAACCGCCAACGATAGCTGACATTTGGTCAAATCCACCCATTGTTGGAGCGTTTACGTTTCCATACGAACCACGGGAACCTTTAGGATCAAGAGAGCCATCTGGGTTAATAGCAGCCGCCTGGTGTCCTGGCGCACCTTCCATACCGATAGAAATGTTAGGTGCGATATCGTTCCAATTACGGAACTCTTGCGGAGTATCTTGTCCCCATACACCGACACCAGTAGCAGAGCGGGATGGATGGTGTGCAATAGAAATTGGAAGTTCATCCATTTGTTTCATATAATTAAGAGCATCAATCATAGTTGATTCTGTATCCCTGCTTCCATCGTTTGGAAAAGGATCACGTTTATTGAATTTACTTTCAATATCGTAAAGCACTTGCGATTCATTTTCACCTTTTGGAATCATGAGAGTGCTGTGGTCAGCTGCTGGTGTGTCAAACTCCATTCCGTAGAATTGAAGAACTTCAGGAACAGCTGCACGGGATTTTAATAATTCAGGATAAGCTTGTTCTAAGTTAACCTTGGAATGATTAGGGCCCCCATGATCTGTGGTCATCATCCAATCAAGTCCGTACTTTTTACCATATTCGGCATTTTTAGAGATTGGATAAATTGCATCCCCACCCCTAATTGGAGTTGGAGGATTTGTAGAATTGTCCCAGCCAACACTCCACTCGCTATGCACGTGATGGTCACCTGCAAGCCATGTGGCATCCTTCTTTTTTACATCTTCATTTGAGACTGACTGTGCTTCTGCTTTTTGATTACCACCCTCATTAAATAATGTTTGGGTAGTAAGTGCAGTTGTTGCAAGAACAGTTGTTGCAATGAAAGGAATAGCCTTCTTAAAACGAGTTTTCATTTTTCCTTTGCCCCCTTATTAATAAGCTTGCTCAACAGCTTAAATATTAAATAAGTTTTATTAGGGGAGAATAAACATTCTGTAAATATTGTGTAAATTAGGAAAAATGAGACAAAAGAACTATCTTTATTGGAATAAATAATAAAAAAATGGCAGGGTACGTTTGATGCAGGTATTAAGACTTAAGGTAAATGGAAGGATTTACTTTCCGTTACCATTCCATAAAAATAATGAGAGGAAGGCAGAAAAAATTATTTTTAATGAAAAGATTTTAGGAAGGGAAGTGGTCGATAAAATGCTATATATATGGGATATTGAGGAGATCATCAGTAAAACTTTAGAAGAGCACAAATTAGATATTAATTATGAGATGAACAATAAATTACCTGCACCGATGAGTTATAACGTATCGACAAATACGCTTAAGTTTAACTACCTACAAATAAATGGATACATAGCGAATATTAACTTTAAAATTAAACAGACAGATGAAGACTGTGTCAGACTTATTCTTTATCGTCAACTCGGTTATTATTTAGATTTTAAGAAAAATAAACATGATTTAAGGACTATACATTATGGTGAGGATGAAGAAAAAGCACAGCTTCTGTCTCTAATAGAAAGGAATGCCTGGGAATATGGCAGAACTTTGGTACCTGAGAAACTAGTAAATTCATATGATATAGTACGTGAAATTGATAAAATGCTGATAAAAAACTATTAAGAAAACATGGGGACGGTTCTGCAGGCTTTTTTAAATTATTAATCAATTTAAAATGCCATGAGAACCATCCCTATGTTTCATTTTTGTTTAGCCTTTAGCCGCTTTAATTTTCTTTTATGGGTTCTTATTGCGGTATCCTTATCTTTTAAACTCGTGGTAACCACTCCGCCGCTTTCTACTACGACCAAATTATTATATCCGCCTTGATAGTTTTTATAGGAAATATTCATATATCATCCTTCTTTTATGAATAATATTTTTTGGTGCTATTCCATCTAGTTACTAACGTTAATTGTAGACTTTCTTTTTTAAGGCTAGATTAAAAAGCGGTAATGTTTTCTTAAATTATTTATAACGAATAGACCACTTTTGTGAAAGAAGGACAAAATGAAGGAGTTCCTGGGTGGAAATGTCCTTCATGAAGTCGATGAAGACCAAAACGAAGGAGCCCGGGGATGGAAATGTCCTTCATGAAGGAGATGAAGACCAAAACGAGTGAACACTGGAGCGGAAATGTCCTTCATGAAGGGGATGAAGGTCAAAACGAGTGAAACTGGGGGTGGAAATGTCCTTCATGAAGTCGATGAAGACCAAAACGAAGGAGCCCGGGGATGGAAATGTCCTTCATGAAGGCGATGAAGGCCAAAACGAAGGAGCCCCGGTATGGAAATGTCCTTCATGAAGGGGATGAGGGACAAAATGAACGAATCGTGGGCAGCAAATGTCCTTCATTCACTAGCGGGAATCCTATTAGCGAACTTTTTGAACCCGGCCATCAATGAAAGAGCGAATAGGTTGATTAAACTGTTTCAAGTATTCTTTAAAACTATCAACATCAATAGGTCCAATCCCTTTATTCGTCCCATTTTGAAAAACAGTGAAATGATCACCGCCATTTGCGAGGTAGTTGGTTACAGTTACGGAGTAGGTTTTTTCAGGCACAACCAAGGTTCCGTCATCCGTATATAAATCGACGATCTTGTCGCTGCCAGCTTTCATCTCATCCCAAGTATATTTCAAACCTGAAATCTGCAGCATTCGCACTTGGCCATGCTGCCACTGTTGATTTAACACCTGGCGGATTTGTTCTCCAGTCAGCCGCATCTTAACGAGATGATGATGAAATGGCAATATCGTTAACAGCTCTTCATAAGTGATGGTACCAGCTTGGATGTCCGCTCGAATTCCACCTGGGTTCATAAAAGCAAAATCCGTGTTCATCATGGAACGCTCGGAATCGGCAATCAGATTGCCCAAAACGGATTCACCGTTTTCGTTCCGTTTGCTGGTAATATCAAAAGCAGCCGTTCCAACAATTTCGTCCACCACAGAGGTAACTTCTGTTTCGTATTTTTCAATCAATGCCTTCATCTCAGGATCAGGTTTAATAGAGTCTTGATAGGTAACAACAATCTCCGCTTTTTATTCACAATGTCCTTCGTTACTGGGTTAATCTCCAAATCCACATCGGAGAAGGCAGTCCCGTAGGATTCAGCCTGGACTAGCAGTTTTCCATCAACCTCCGTATTAAGGTAAGAATGGCTGTGGCCAGCAAACATGACATCCACTTCATCGTCAACCAGTTTGGCAATATCTACAATCTCACCGGTCGCGGCAGCGTCGAAGGAAGACTGTTTTCCTGGATTGTGAGCCAGGACTACGATTGCTTTTACGCCTTGTTCCTTTAATTCGTCCACCGCTTTATTGATGGCTGTAACTTCTTCTATGAAGGTGACACCTTCAATTGCCTTCGAATCCACCATGCTGGGTGTATCATCCGTTACCACACCGATAAATCCAATTGGAACGCCTGCTACTTTCATAATTTTATAGGGAGGGAAAAGGGGGTAATTCGTCTTTGCGTTAAGAACATTGGCACATAGATAGGGGAACCCAGCACCTTTAAAATATTCGGACCTTTGGTTGAAACCTCCGCGAATCAATCTCAGCATTTCCTTCACGCCCCGGTCAAACTCGTGATTCCCTAACGTTCCGATATCAAAGCCGATTTGGTTTAACACGTCGATTGCGGGCTCCTCTTGTAAAAGCGAAGAGACGGGTGCGCTTGCGCCAACCATGTCACCTGCGTGAACTAGCAGCGTGTTTTTGTTTTCCTCTTTTCTTTCAGTTAAATAGGCAGCGAGATAATCCGCACGGCCGACTGGCCTTCCGTTCACTTCACGAGTTACATTTAATTGGCCGTGAAAGTCATTAACCCCAAGCAATTGAACGTGAATGCGCGTCTGATCAGTCTCGATGCTGTGGGAAATGCCTGTCGTTTCAGGTCTCCCTGAGTCCAAAACAAAAGCCGCTGAAAACACAGTCGTAAGGATCAAAGCAGGTACAGCTTTTCTGATGGCATTCCCATTAAATGCGCCTTTCACTTTTTTCCCTCCTAAATTATTTTTTAGGGTGCTGATAAAATTCATGGCGGAATTTTCATGTAAAAAAGAGTGTGAGGATGGGGGCGCAATATAGTGCTATGAACATAACCTGTCATTTCGCTAGTAATCATGCATAATGTTTTTTCCATTGAATCACCCTTTTTTATATTTTTAGTTTTCGAATAACCTGTTTGTATTGCTTCAAGGAATGCAAAGTACCGATAAAGCAATTTTTTATTTTAAAATCAGACGAAATAAATAGGATGGCTAGAGTGGGAAAAAATTTTCTAGTCCGAAAACGAAGGTCCTTCCAATAGATGATGTATCCATTTTTCCTAGACCGAACAAACGGAAAGGCATATTGGGTGCTAGAAAGAAAATCGGAAACGGTCGGGTGGTTTTGGCTATCTGAAACGAGTTCTGGAAAGTCTATTTCCTTTGAAAAAGTATGCTCAATGTGTAGACTTCCTTCGGAATAGACGCCAAATAAAAAGTCTGTTTTGGTCTCGATTAAGACGTCCCATTGAAACAAGAACATACGTGGAATCAATTTAATCCGGAGGGAACGGACAAAGTGGTGCTCTAATTTTCTTTTTATCATAACTGCATAAGTAGTCCGGACAACAACATATAGGAAGATAAAAAGATAGATAATAAGAAAGGTTTTTCCAGGATCATAGAAAGGCAGCAGGCAAAATCCTAGGATATGTACAAAAGAAATGGTTGGGTCAAATAATGGGAGGGAATCAAAGGCAATCCATTTGTTTGAAAAAGGAAGCAAGACTTGAGTGCCATGCACATTAAACAAATCAAAGAAGACATGCAGTATAACAGCTAAGAAGGTCCAAAAGAATAGATGGGAAAAAGACGGCACATTGAAAAGGGAAAAAATAATTCCTGAAACGGCAGCACTCCATAAAGGTAAAGCCAGTAGGGAATGGGACCATGCTCTGTGGTTTCGATAGTAGCTGCCTTTTCCTTTCAAAAGATACATAAAGTCGAAATCGGGGGCATTGGAACCAATGACTGTACCTAAAACAACGGCTTGTGTCAGGGCATCATCATTAGCGATCACAGGATCCATTTGAGCAAGAGCACCCAATCCCAACCCCATTAAGATGTGAGAAGTTGTATCCATTTCATCACTCCTCTCTAAATGTCAGCTTCTACTTTATTATATTTGAAGTTCGAGTCTACTTTATTAATCCAATGTAAAAAGTATATATTGTTTTTGTAATGATGCATGGGGACGGTTCTTCTGCCTCAAAAGGAGAAGAGTCGTTTTCAGGCAGCAGGGTCGTACTAGAAATCAAAGAAAGTCCGAAAACGAATGTTTTCGGAC
>NZ_JBLVQN010000043.1:0-54681 GCF_058323225.1 Neobacillus sp. PVCKKU3 | reverse complement strand
AATTAAAACTTCAACTCACAAAATGAAGCAACTATTTTCTTGCCAGAAGACCAAAGAAGGACAAAACAGTAGAATCCTTGAGAGAAATGTCCCTCATAAAGCTGATGAAGGACAAAATCGATTGAATCATTGAGGGAAATGTCTCTCATAAGCCGATGAAGAACAAAAGCGAAGGAATCCAAGAGAAAATGTCTCTCATAAAGGTGAAGCACTTAGCAAGTTCGAAAATATTTGTTGCAATAATATAGGTTGATTTCCCTCCCTGTTGATTGGAGCGGAGGGCACTCGACTCCTGCGGGATATAGAGGTCACTGGAGACCCCGCAGGCGCCATAGCGCCGAGGAGGCTCCAGGACCTCCCCGCGGAAAGCGAGTGCCCGGAGCGGAAATCAACAGACCCATTAGCATAGACAAATCATTTAATAAAAATCGTAACTTTGAATTCAGACAAAATGGAAAATTGCCGAGAAAATACCCTTTCTCGACAATCTGAGAGAAGCACCCTCCTCTTATTTTAGGTTTACAGGATATAGTTCTTCATCATTTGTAGTGTTCAGTAAATGACGCCGAGGAATCGGCAGATTTAACGTATCGATATCAACAATGTATTTAGGCCGCTGCTTCGTTTCCTTATATATTTTTCCGATATATTCCCCGATTAGACCAATTGAAATCAGCTGCAGCCCGCCGATTAACCAGATGGAGGTAATCATCGAGGTCCAGCCTGTTTCGGTATTGCCTAAAAATTTAAGCGTCAGGAAATAGCCGCCAAATATTAAACTCATCAGGAAAGAAACAAAGCCAATTACCAGCACAAAACGGATCGGCGAAACAGAAAAGGAGGTAATCCCATCAAAGGCAAATGCCAGCATTTTTTTTAACGGATATTTAGTCTCTCCTGCCTGTCTTTCGAGCCTGTCATAATACACCACATCCGTGCGAAACCCGAGAAGCGGTACAATTCCCCTCAGGAATAAATTCACCTCTTTAAAACGCTCCAGCTCATGTAGGGCCCGTTTACTCATCAGCCTGAAATCAGCATGGTTATAAACAAGGTCAACACCTAATTTTCTCATCATTTTATAAAAGCCTTGGGCCGTGCTTCGCTTAAAAAAGGTGTCCGTTTCCCGGCCTTTTCGTACACCGTAAACAATTTCGCTGCCTTCATTAAATTTCATAATAAATTCGCGGATGGCCTGAATATCATCTTGAAGGTCTGCATCAATCGAAATGACGCAATCAGAAAAATCTTTGGCCGCATGGAGTCCAGCCACAAGTGCGTTTTGGTGACCGACATTGCGGGCCAATTTTAAGCCGCGGACATACTTATTTCGCAGCCCCTCTTTATAAATCAGTTCCCATGTTCGATCCTTACTTCCGTCATCTACAAACAAAAGCTTGCTTTGCTTTGAAACAAGCGAATCGGCAATCAGCTCCTCAAGCTGCTGCTGAAGCTTCACCATCGTTTCCGGCAAAACCTCCTCCTCGTTATAGCACGGTACAACAATAGTAAGGATTGGTTCCATCATCTGCTAATACCCCCGATGTTAAAATGTCTTATACAAGTAAATTTTCCAGGCAGACGTTTTGGTGACAAACACCTTTTCAAGTGTCAGCTTATTTTTAGCAGCGTTATCGATTGGGATAGCCGAAAAAATATAACGCCCGCCCATTTCCTTAAAAACAGCCGTGTTTAATTCCAAATTTTTCAGATGCCGCTTCGAATCTTTTTTTATCATATATCTCTTTCCAAGCTGTGCCGTATAAATATAGCAGCGCCCGCCCCATTGGTCGAAATACTTTTGAATGGTTTTATTTTTAGCCAATTCCTTTTCAATTATTTTCCTAAATTGATGTTTGTAGCTTAATGGATAAAAATTATTATAGGTATCAAGTGTGTAAAACCCATTAAACTGAGCGATTGCCGGATGGATGCCAATGCTTGCGACCCGATACTCCTCCTGAGGCAGCGCAATATAATCTTTAATTTCCGCGAATAAATCCTCGGCATAGAACTGCTTTACTGTCGGTTTGTCGCGGTAAATGATTTCATCATTGAAAAATCCCAGCACCAGAAGCTGCATGACCGCCAAACACTGGGCTGTTTTCGCCCAATTGATTCCTTGCGTGGTGATGATTTTAAGAGCTAACGCAAAGCTTGCATAGATCACCATCGGCCGTAAAAAATGATAACGGGCAAAATTAAAGGTATCCATAAAGTGGAATTTTTTCGTCAAAGGCAGCCAGCCTTCATAAAACCAGAACGCATACCATAACGATAAGAGGAAATTTAGGGCAAATAAAAAAACAAAGATTCTTTCCTGCCTCCACAGCTTTTTTGAAACAATAAAATAAAAGGCGATAAAAGTAGCCGGCAGGATGATTAAAGTATGCACGGTCATTACATGGGTGTGTCCCAGTAGATAATTTTTAAAGGTGAGCCGGACAGCACGCCAAAAGGGAAGGTGCGCATGGAAATATTCGTCGCGGCTGTTCGGTTCGCCTTTAAATAAAAAAGAATAGACTAAACGATACTCAACGATTGCAAATACAAATGTCATATAAACAATCGCAAACAAGAAGCGAAGGTTCCAGTCCTTTTTACGAAGACAATCTATCAGCCAAAAAACTCCCATCGCACTTAAAAAAAAGAAAAAACCCAAAACGATGCTGGCGTAAAAAGGCAGGAAGGTTAACACCGCATAATCCTTTAAAGATCCTTTACCGCTGCGGATATTTAAAAACGCCCACAGAGCAAGCGGCATCCCTAATGTACTCAACATCCCAGATGGCCAAAACGGCGTCAGGGCAAAGGCCAGGGCCGCGGCAATGTTTAATGAAAGCCAGCGCCCATCAGGAAGAAAATGATTTTTTAACAGCAAATACATCCCTAAAAATGCAGTAACTCTCGTTAATGCCTGACTCAACGCATAGGCCGTCATCGTTGGCAGCAATGAATGAAGCCAAACAATGACACTGTACTCCGTTCCAAAGGCATTCCTTGAAAGAAGCCCATTAATAATTTGCGGAACTGCCCCTTCAACACCGCCGAACATTTCGCCGCTCCTTGCCAAGACCTTATACCAGGCGATGTTAGAGTCCAAATTATCGTGAACACGAATATGAGCATTTTCCTGAAGGATAAATAACGGAGAAAGATAGACTGCTAAAACAAGCAAGGCAAAGATGATATATCTTCGCTCTTTTTTTGTTTCCATCATACTTTTTGCACCTCAAAAACATGATTGTAAATAGTTCCGTATTCCCTTTTAAACTTTGCATTTCGGCTGGAAATTATTCCATAAAAAAAGCCTTCCGTCTAATGGAAGGCTTTTTCATGTATTAATGTTTTACAGTTTTCCGGTCATATGTATTTAAAAGTTGGTCCAGCTGCTGACTGCATTGGACTACATTAGGATTGGAGTACCCATAAAGATGAGCTAATTCAATCATTTCCTGCCTCGTTTTTTCAATAATGGATAACAAAGAATTCTCGCTCATCATCATGCTCCAACCCTCAATTTTATAATATAACAATAGTATTAAACATAATTTACATGTTTTCCAAGATATATACAAGTATCTTAATGCTAAAAGAATAGTTCATTTTGTGAAGATTTTGTGAACACGAATTCTTGGTGTTAAGGAGAGAGGCAGTCCTTCACCTCCTCCTCTCCCATTAAGCAAAAAGGCTAATCTGTTAACAATACGGATTCCAGTTCCGCTACAAGTGATTGCCCTGCGTTCAAGGCATGATCTGAAAGACTGGCATCTTTGTCGGTTGGCTCTTGGAACTGATTAAAGGAACCGGAAAAGTTGCCGGAAGTTCCTTGCACATCAACTCCTGCTTCATATTGATGAGCAAGCAGAAACGGCCTGCCAAGTTCAACCGTGCAGCCATTTCTATCGAGGGTGCCATCAACTGCTGAAAATGGCAGCCTTAAAAATTGATAGCCATCTTGATCATCTATTTTGTAATCAAAGGAACCATGGTCATAGTCCCAATTCCCGCCAATCGAATAGCCGATTGGTTTTAATTTTTGCTCAAGCTTATACAAATCAAACTGTTTTCCTTCAACTTTAGACGGCAATTCCTTCATAACATATCACCCCTTTTAAGCATTAAGGTTAGTATTCCCGTTTGAAGAAATTTCAGTAAATGAAAACTCGCCGATTGGCAAGTCCGATAGGACGAAGGCAGAGGCGTAGTTGAATTTATGCGTTAAGGAATAATAAAATTTGGAAAAATTTTATTATTCCTTATTAGCTAAAAAGAGTGCTGAAGATTAATTCAGCACTCCTAATTATAATTATTTCAAACGCTTTTCCAGTTCCGCCTTTTTCTCCTCAAAACCAGGCTTGCCTAAAAGAGCGAACATATTCACTTTATAGGCTTCCACACCAGGCTGATCAAATGGGTTGACGCCAAGCAGGTAACCGCTCATGGCACATGCCTTTTCAAAGAAATAGACAAGATAGCCAAATGTATACTCATCCATTGCCGGAATCGATACAATTAAATTCGGAACGCCTCCATCGGTATGGGCAAGCATTGTTCCTTCAAATGCCTTGTTATTAACGAAATCCACAGTTTGACCTGCTAAATAATTAAGTCCATCAAGGTCGTTATCAAATTTCTCAATAGTCAGCTCGTGACGTGGATTTTCCACCTTGATGATGGTTTCAAATAGGTCACGGCGCCCTTCCTGCACATATTGACCAAGTGAATGAAGATCCGTTGAAAAATTAGCCGATGAAGGATAGATGCCCTTTTGGTCTTTTCCTTCACTTTCTCCGAACAGCTGCTTCCACCATTCTGAGAAATATTGCAGCCCTGGCTCATAATTTATCAGCATTTCAATGGTTTTACCCTTATTATAGAGAACGTTTCTGACGGCAGCATATTGATAAGCCTGGTTGTCCTCAAGCTCTGAATGGCTATAGTCCTCTTGAGCTTTCGCAGCCCCATCCATCATTTTCACAATATCCGCTCCGCTCGCAGCGATTGGCAGCAAGCCGACAGCTGTTAACACGGAATAACGGCCACCGACATCATCAGGAATGACAAAGGTTTCATAGCCTTCTTCATTCGAAAGTGTTTTCAAAGCTCCTCTCGCTTTATCGGTTGTCGCATAAATTCGCTTGCGGGCTTCATCCACACCGTATTTTTCTTCGAGTAGTTTACGGAAAATACGGAAAGCAATCGCCGGTTCTGTGGTTGTTCCGGATTTGGAGATCACGTTAATCGAGAAATCCTTATTTTCAAGAAGGTCCATAATATCCCGCATATAAGAAGAACTGATATTATTGCCGGTAAAAATAATTTGCGGGGTCTTCCGCTTGTCTTTTGGCAGGGCATTGTAAAAGCTGTGCTGAAGCATTTCAACTGCAGCTCTTGCTCCTAAATAAGAGCCGCCAATTCCGATAACAAGCAAAACATCGGAATCTGTCTTGATCTTTTCAGCTGCTTTTTGGATCCGGGCAAATTCCTCTTTGTCATAGTTAGTTGGCAGGTCAATCCACCCTAAAAAGTCACTGCCAGCTCCGGTTTTTTCATGTAGGGAATGGTGGGCAACTTTAACAGCATCCCTTAAGTATGTAAGTTCATGTTCTCCAAAGAAGGAGAGAGCTTTTGAGTAATCAAAACGAACATGTGTCATGCATGATCCTCCATTATTTTATATTTCATAAATCACTTTATCGAATAAGGGGTGGATTAGCAAGGAAAGCCCCCTGTTGTAAGCGTACCCAATTTTGATAATTTTTTTACAAAATTGGACATTTTTCGTCTTTTGCTTTTATTTTTGCGTTTTGCCCGCAGAAAAAGGCCCGGGCAGTATGCCCGAGCCACTCTTCTTATAATGCTGCACGATAAATCGCCAAGCAATCTTCTCTATTCAATTTTGTAAAGCTGCCAAATTCCCCGTTGGCCATCGCACGGTCTGCCATCAGGTCAAGCTTGCTTTCATCGATGTCATAATCAGCTAAACGAGCAGGGGCACCGATGCTATTCCAGTACTCCCGCAGCTTACGAATACCTTCAAGGCCTGCTTCCTCAGCGCTTTTTCCTTCAGAATTAACGCCAAGAACCCGTTCGGCAAGCTGCTTGAAACGCTCAGGCTTGACTTTAAGATTGTGCTCCATCCAATGCGGGAAAAGAATCGCAAGACCGCCGCCATGTGGAATGTCATAAACTGCCGACACTGCGTGCTCTAAATTATGGGTTGCCCAATCGCCGCGGTAGCCCATATTTAAAATACCGTTTAAAGCCATGGTGCCGCAATAAAGAATGGTTGCCCGGTGATCATAATTCTCCAGGTCTTCCAGCAATTTTGGTGCTGTTTCCATAACTGTAATCAACAGAGATTCGCACATGCGGTCCTGAAAATCCGTTTCCTCAGTAAGATGGAAATAATGTTCAAGAACGTGGGACATCATGTCGACAATCCCATATATGGTTTGATTTTTTGGAACGGAATAAGTATGAACTGGATCAAGAATAGAGAATTTCGGAAATGTTACTGCACTTCCCCAGCCGTATTTTTCATTTGTTTCCCAATTTGTGATGACGGAACCCGCATTCATTTCCGAACCGGTTGCGGCCAGTGTCAGCACGGTACCGAACGGAAGCGCCTCCTTAGCAAATGCCTTTTTAATGACTATATCCCAGGCATCGCCGTCATATTTCGCTCCGGCAGCAATTAATTTGCTGCAATCAATTACACTTCCGCCGCCTACGGCCAAAATGAAGTCTATTCCTTCTGTTTTGCAGATTTCTACCCCTTTTCGGGCCGTTGTTATACGTGGGTTGGGTTCTACTCCAGGAAGTTCAAATACCTCTGCCCCAATCTCATTTAGAATTGTCACGACCTTGTCATAGAGACCAGTACGCTTGATGCTTCCGCCCCCATAAACTAGCAGGACCTTTTTTCCATAGCGCGGAACTTCTACTTTTAGTTGTTGAAGCTGATCTTTCCCAAAAATCAATTTGGTTGGATTTTGAAAAATAAAATTATCCATTTTTTTGAACACTCCCTTCCATTCTTTATTATTAAGGATATTAAGTTTTTTTGCAAAGTTGGCGCCCAACATATCCCTGGAGACAAAGGAATGCCCGCCGGCAGGCGGGCATTCCTTTCTTCATTTAAACCCATCCTCTATAAATAGATGCCTCCGCCATTTTTTGGATTCCCGTCATATAGGCAGCCAAACGCATATTAATATTTCGACTTTGCGACAAGTTATAGACCGTGGTAAAGGATTTGACAATTCTTTCTCGCAGTTTATCCATGATTTCTTCTCTGCCCCAATAGTATCCTTGTTTATTTTGAACCCATTCAAAATAAGATACAATTACACCCCCGGCCCCAGTTAAAACATCGGGGACCAGAAAAATGCCACGCTCAGTAAGGATTCTGGTTGCCTTAATGGTCGTTGGTCCGTTTGCCACTTCAGCCACAATCCTTGCTTTTATGGCATGTGCATTTTCTGCCGTAATTTGATTGGAGACAGCAGCAGGAATCAATATATCACAG
Organism: Neobacillus sp. PVCKKU3; assembly: GCF_058323225.1. Lineage (NCBI taxonomy): Bacteria > Bacillati > Bacillota > Bacilli > Caryophanales > Bacillaceae > Neobacillus > Neobacillus sp. PVCKKU3. The sequence goes on along the minus strand of NZ_JBLVQN010000043.1, from coordinate 47,147 downwards.
TCCTGCTCCAGTAGTTCTTCATTTGTAATGGCATCGTCAAAAAGAGTTGATATCGTGCCAAAGCTGTCACGACGTTTAAGAAGGTACTCTATATTTAAGCCGTCCGGTTCATATAAGGCACCATAAACATCCGAAATTCCGATAATATCTGCTCCCGCTTCATGCAGAAACTTGGCAATAAAGGCTCCGGCATTGCCGAACCCTTGAATAATAACCCGGGCTCCCTTAAGTCTAATCCCTTGTTTTTCGGCTGCTTCTTCAATGCAGATCGCTGCCCCCAATGCTCCGGCTATATCACGGCCTTCTGCCCCCCCGAGCACGAGCGGCTTCCCAGTAATGAATGCAGCTGAACCATACTGCTTAAGCTTGCTATATTCATCAAGCATCCATGCCATAATCTGGGCATTCGTGTAAATATCCGGGGCCGGAATATCTTTTGTCGGCCCGACAATTTGGCTGATTGCCCGTACATAACCGCGGCTTAACCGTTCAAGTTCTCCCATTGACATGGTTCTCGGATTACAAAGGACTCCCCCTTTTCCTCCTCCGAAAGGGAGACCGGCAATCCCGCATTTTAAACTCATCCAAATTGCCAATGCCTTTATATCATCTTCACAAACGCGAGGATGAAATCGAATTCCCCCGATTGTTGGCCCAAGGGCATCATTATGCTGGGCCCGGAAGCCTGTAAAAATTTGTGTCGATCCATCATCCATCCTCACTGGGATTCTCACAATGAGTGACTTCATTGGCTCAGACAGCAAATCAAACATCTCCGGTTTAAACCCAAGTTTATCTAATACTTCGCGAAAGACCATTTGTGTAGATGTAAGCAGGCTTAATGTCTCTTTTTCCTTTCCATCTCCAACCGTATTCCCCATCACTGCACCCCTACTATATCAAAAAATCCCCATACGTTCAGCAGGGCTAAGGCCCCGCTGCTTTCATGCATGAACGTCGTTATCCTAATATCTTTTGAATTCGTTCAATTGCCCAGTCGAGTTCTTCTTTTGTAATGACCAGCGGTGGAGCATAGCGAATGACGTTGTCATGGGTTTCTTTACACAACAGACCCTCATCTTTTAATTGCTCGCAATATTTTCTAGCAGGTTCAGACAGTTCCATACCAATAAACAGGCCTCGCCCGCGAATTTCCTTAATTTTTGGATTCTGGATTTCCCTTAGTTTCTTAACGAAGTATTCTCCCAATTCCAATGACCTTTCCGCAAGTTTTTCTTCTTGAAGAACATCGAGAGCTGCGATTGATACTGCGCATGCCATCGGGTTTCCTCCAAAAGTGGACCCATGTGAGCCCGGATTGAAGACTCCTAAAATCTCGTTATTGGCCACAACGCAGGAGATTGGGAATACGCCCCCGCCAAGTGCTTTTCCGAGGATATACATATCCGGTTCAATACCTTCCCATTCACAGGCGAACATCTTTCCTGTCCGTGCTAAACCTGCTTGAATTTCGTCGGCAATGAACAGAACATTATTTTCCTTACAAAGGTCATATGCTGCCTTGATATATCCTTCAGGCGGGATAATAATTCCCGCTTCACCTTGAATTGGTTCAATTAAGAAAGCCGCAGTGTTAGGTGTGATCGCCGACTTTAAAGACTCAATATCGCCGTATGGAACTAGTTTAATCCCTGGAAGCATCGGCCCAAAACCACGTTTGTATTCGTCATCAGAAGACAAAGAAACTGCAAGCATCGTTCTGCCATGGAAGTTTCCGACGCAGCCGATGATTTCGGCTTGGTTATCAGGAATCTTTTTGACATCATAGCCCCAGCGCCTTGCTGCTTTTACAGCAGTTTCCACAGCTTCAGCACCTGTATTCATTGGGAGAGCCATTTCTTTGTTTGTCATTTTACAAATTTTTTCGTACCAAGGTCCAAGCTGATCGTTATGGAAAGCACGGGAAGTCAGCGTTACCCTATCGGCCTGTTCCTTTAACGCTTGAATAATTTTGGGGTGGCGGTGGCCTTGATTGACCGCTGAATAAGCGCTTAGCATATCCATATATTTATTGCCTTCCGGGTCTTCCACCCAAACTCCTTCGGCCTTATGAATCACGATTGGCAGGGGATGATAATTATGAGCGCCATACTTCTCGGTTTTTTCAATAATTTCTTGCGATTTTATATTTGCAGGCATTTATGAATCCTCCGTTTTCAGGCAATTTAGTTACATACATCTTTATTGTAGCCCAGCACGATAAAAGAATGAATTTGTTCACAAAAATTTTTATATTCTTCTTTAAAAGGATCAATAGCGACGGTTAACAGAAAAAATAAAGCCTAGACCCTTTATATGCTGAGTCTAGGCTTTAAAAATGCTATTTTTTAATTTCTTCTCGTTGGGATTGGTCAATCCATTCCTGAAGCTTTTCTTTTAATGTGTTGAATCCTTGCTGTCCATCGCCTTCTTGGATAATGGCAGCAGCCTGGCGCTTACGTGGCTTTTTAGGGCGTGCCGCTTGTTGAACTGGTGCTTCTTCTGTAGCTTTGATGGAAAGGCCAATTTTTCCAGCCCCTTCATCCACCGACAAAACTTTAACCTTTATTTCGTCGCCTACTTTTAAATGGTCGTTTATATCCTTCACATATCCGTGCGTGATTTCAGAAATATGAACAAGACCCTGTGTATTTCCGTCCAAAGCAACAAATGCTCCATATGGTTGAATACCTGTTACTTTACCTGTTATAATACTACCGGTTTCAATTTTTCCTGACATGAAAACACTCCTAAGTAAATAAATTATATATCCCTTTTATACGCATTATAAAATTATATCACATCAGTTAGTCATAATCAAAAACTATTTTCCAAAAAATAAACAAATTCTTCAATATTTTCAAATTGTCAGAATATCGTAACATTTTTTTTGCAATGAGATTTAAAAAAAGAATTGTTACCATGATATAATAATAGACAGCAAACTATCCAAAAATAGGGGTGAACAGTATGAATTCAATCGGTCATATTATTAAAGAGGCCCGTGAAAGACGCCACATGACCCAGGAGGAACTTGCACAAAAGGTTAGAGTAGGGACTCAAACGATTGAGAATTATGAGTCAGGGGAACAAATGCCAAGCTCTCAAACGATTTTAAAACTATCTACTGTTCTCGATATTCCGGCCGCGGAGCTTTTAAAAAACCATAAAGAACCATCTGTAAATGATTGATAAAAAAAAGCGGAAATATCCGCTTTTTTTATTTATCAATGTATATGAAGGGGAAAATGTGGAAATTATGATAACATAAGCTTTCTAGTATTCCCCCCTTTTTGAGCGGACCACCTAACAGTTGGTCCGCTTTTTTTTGTTAGATCGAACATGAATCATTGGATTTAATGGTTAAAAGTTCTTCCGCCATTTTCAAGCAGTTCTCCAACGGAATAATTCTCTCAAAAGAAAATTCATAAATGCTTTGGATTCTCCTTGCCAGCTTGGCAGGCTCATCTAATTCATGGACTGCCTGAATCACATCCGCAATCTCTGTTTCATAACTGGCGTTTGTCAACTGAAATGGGTTCCATTCATTCAATAAATCAACGATCATCAAATTTGTTTGAATCTCTTTTTTCATCGTAAAAATCTCCTATTACTTTTCCATTTTACTTAAAATATTTTATCATAAGAGATAGGTACTATAAAATATTTCGGGTGGTGGGACAAAGATGTCAATATTTAATGAAAGAATTAACCGGAGGAATACCTCCTCAGTTAAATGGGAAGCAACAAAGCAGCTTTTTGGGGAAGAGGACCTGTGGCCGATGTGGGTTGCAGATATGGATTTCAAGCCGCCACAGGCTGTCATCACGGCAATAAAGGAGCGGGTGGAGCACGGTATTTTCGGCTATACATTTGTACCTCCCTCCACATCTCAAGCGATAGCAGAATGGCTTTTGAAAAGACATCAGTGGAATATTGAGCCGAATTGGCTTCTGTATTGCGGCGGCGTAGTCCAGGCAATCAGCACGGCGATCCAAACGTTTACCGAAGAGGGCGATCAGGTACTGCTCCAATCACCAGTGTATACACCTTTTTTCGATATGATTGAAAAAAACAACCGCAAGATTGTCAATGCTCCGCTAATTCTTGATGAAGATAGGTACAGGATTGACTTTACCGCCTTTGAAAATGCTTTAAAGCAAGGCTGCAAGCTCTTTTTGCTGTGCAGTCCGCATAACCCTGGAGGAAGAGTTTGGACCAAGGAAGAGCTGGAGAAAATGGCTGAACTCTGTTTAAAGTATAACTGCCTGATTCTTTCTGATGAAATACATTCCGATCTCGTCTATAAAAAGCATAAGCATATACCGATTGCGTCACTGAATGAGGAAATAGCTGAAAAGGTGATTACTTTTATCGCTCCCAGCAAAACCTTCAATCTTGCCGGTCTGCACGCTTCCGCTGTTGTAATCAAAAATGAGACCTTGCGTACTCAATTCCAGGAAACGATGCGGCGGCAGGGGTCCTTTTCACTGAATACTTTTGGCATTACTGGGATGGAAGCTGCCTATCGTGAAGGCGAGGCTTGGCTCGAGGATTTGCTTGATTATCTTCAGACTAATAAAGATTTCGCAATTTCCTATCTTAAGGAGCATCTGCCTGAAATTACTTGCATCGACTCGGAAGGAACCTATCTGCTTTGGCTGGATTGCCGAAAGCTTGGATTTAGCGATAAGGAACTTAGGCAGCACCTCCTCCAAAAAGGAAAACTGGCGCTCGAGCCCGGTCCAAAATACGGGCCAGGCGGCGAAGGCTTTGTCCGCATGAACATCGCCTGCCCAATGGATGATTTAATCGAAGGATTGAAGCGGCTGAAAAAAGCATTTGAGTAATGATAACTCGCCGATTGGCAAGTCCGATAGGACGGTTCATGAGGCGTAGTTGAATTTATACTTTTTATTAGCTAAAAAAAGTCCTGGCCCCTGCTTAGGTTTAACGCGTAAAATCAGCAGGGGCAGGATTTTTTTATTTTAGTACATATTCAGCCAATACACTTTGCAGTTCATAGATATTTAAATTTTTGTTAAATTGTTTTTGCAAGGGCCGGGCGCTGCCGGAAACCCAAATTTTTAGTTCTGCATCCAAATCAAAATTTCCTGCCGTTTCAATGCTAAAATGAGTAATGCTCTTATAAGGAATCGAATGATACTCGACTTTCTTTCCTGTTAAACCTTGCTTGTCCACTAAAATCAAGCGCTTGTTTGTAAAGAGGAACAAGTCGCGAATCAGCTTATACGCCTTCTCAATTTGTTCATTCGGCGCCAGCACCTTAGCAAATTCCCTTTGAATTTCCGTAACATTTACTTCCGAAGCGTTACCCATTAAGCCATCCAAAAATCCCATCAATAATCCCCCATTCTTCCAACTTATCTCATTTAAGTATACAAGAAAACTCACAGAGATACTGTGAGTTTTTCTAGATTTCCAGCCATTCGGTATGGAAGGTTCCTTCCTTATCGACTCGCTGATAAGTATGGGCTCCAAAATAATCCCTTTGCGCCTGCAGCAGGTTGGCAGGCAATACTGCTGAACGGTAGCTATCATAGTAGGCAACGGCACTTGACAACCCTGGAACTGGAATTCCTATCTTTACGGCAGTTGCCACCACTTCCCTAGCAGACTCTTGATAATCAGCGGTAACCGACTGAAAATAAGAATCCAACAATAAATTTTCCAAATGCGGATCGCGTTCATAAGCATCCATGATATTTTGCAGAAATGCCGCTCGAATAATGCAGCCTCCCCGGAAAATCTTTGCAATTTCACCTGGCTTCAGGTCCCATTTATACTCCTTGGAGGCTGATTGATATTGACTGAATCCTTGTGCGTAGGAAATGATTTTACTAAAATATAAAGTTTTTCTGATGTGCTCAATAAAATCCTGCTTGTTCCCAATAAACTTTTTGTCGCGCGGCCCACTTAAAATTTTGCTGGCTTTCATACGTTCATCCTTCATTGCTGAGATAAACCGCGCAAAGACCGATTCAGTAATCGTGGATAGTGGCACACCTAATTCAAGCGCACTTTGACTGGTCCATTTTCCCGTTCCCTTTTGTCCGGCCGTATCAAGAATGACGTCAACTAAGGGCTTGCCGGTGTCAGGATCGATTTTTGTAAAAATATCCGCAGTAATTTCGATAAGGTAGCTGTCTAGCTCTCCTTGGTTCCATTCATGAAAAACTTCATGAAGTTCTTTTGCGGACAAGCCCAGCATTGATTTCATAAGATGGTAAGTTTCACAAATAAGCTGGATATCCCCATACTCGATGCCATTGTGTACCATTTTAACAAAGTGTCCCGCTCCATCTGGTCCTATGTATGTACAGCATGGCTCACCATCTACCTGTGCAGAAATTGCTGTAAGCAGCGGCCCTACGTGCTCGTATGCTTCTTTTTGGCCGCTCGGCATGATGGAAGGACCCGTTAATGCCCCTTCTTCTCCTCCAGAAACTCCGGCACCAATGAAAAGAATCCCTTTGTCCGCAAGCGCCGCATTCCTCCGAATCGTATCCTGATAGTAGCTGTTGCCACCATCAATAAGGATATCTCCTTGCTCCAAATGTGGAACGAGTGATTCAATTGCCTTATCCGTAATCACACCGGCATTCACCATCAACAAAATCTTCCGAGGTATTTCCAGCGATTGGATAAATTCCCCGATGTTTGTGGTTCCGGTAATATTTTTATCATTATGCTGCTCTAATATTTCGTTTACTTTCTCGGTTGATAGGTCGTAGATAGACACGGAGAAACCCTTGCTTTCAAAATTCAATGCCAAACTTCTCCCCATCACTCCGACTCCTACAACGCCCACTTGTTGTTTAGCCAATCTAAATCATCCCTTCAAGATGTTTAAAAAATATTTCACCATTTTTTATTATAAACGAAAAAATATTTCAAACAACTCTAATACACTATTTTAGAAAATTCAATTTTAGTATTCACTGAGAAGGGATGTTCATCCAATTTTTTTATTTATGTGGAAGCCACTTTTAGTGAATCTAGTATATGCTGCAAAAGCATTTCGCTTGAAACTTGAGGGGCACCGCCGCCTTGGGCGAAGGAGTCATTGCCCCCGCCTTTGCCGTTAATGAGTTCCAGACCGCTTTGAATCAACTTATTCATCTTTTCGGTTCGGGACACCCCCCTAGCACATACTAGCTGGAGCCGGTCTTCATTTTCTGCTGCCAGAACAACCACCGCTGCATCATTTTCGCCAGTCACAAGCCTTGCCAGCTTTTGCAGTTCCTGAATCGAACGGTTTTGGAATACTTCACCAATAACACCAGCGGATGATGACTTGCCCAGAAGCTCTTTCGCTTCATATTTTAGTAGGAGCTCTTGCTGCTGCTCCAGTTCCTTCTCCATTAACTTTCGGCTATCGAGAAGCCGAATGGCTGCTTGTTCCATCTCATGTTCTGGTGTATTAAGAAGTTGTGTTAAGCCAAGCAACACCTTTTGTTTCTGAGAAAACTGCTTCAGGACACGTTCACCACAGACAAATTGAAGGCGGACCTTTTTCTTCTGTCTTTCCCAATCTAAAATCTTAATTGCCCTTACCTCACCTGTTCCTTTCGGATGCGTCCCGCCGCAGCCGTTATAATCAAAATCCGGAATGATAACGAGGCGGATATCTTCCTTAACCTTCGTCTCTTTTCGTAAAGGGTATTGAGATAATTCCTTCTCGGTCACCCATTTTGTTTCAATCGGTCTATTTTCTAAAATAATTTGATTGGCCAGTTCCTCGGCTTTTTCTGCTTCTATTGCGGTTAATTGTTCAGTATCCAAGTCAATCGTTACGGTTTCATTACCTAGGTGAAAACCAACTGTTTTATACTCAAATAAATGCTCAAACGCTGCGGACAATATATGTTGGCCGGCATGCTGCTGCATATGGTCAAACCGCCGCTCCCAATCAATTTCCCCGCATACCTCTTTTTTCGCCAAGGGTAATGGGACCTCGAGGCAATGGCGAATTTCACCATCGACTTCCTCCACATTGACCACTTTGACTCCTTCTATCAAGCCTGTATCAAATGGCTGCCCGCCGCCGGTCGGGTAAAAAGCAGTCTGTGATAACACAACGAACCAATTGCCTGAACAATCCTGTTCCTGCTTTACAACTTCCGCTGTAAAGGACTTTATGTACGAGTCAGTATAGTACAATTTATTTTTCAACATAGATCTCGCCTCCGAAGTATTTCACTATACCCATTGTGAAAAAAAACAATCAATTAATCAAGTTAAATGAAAACTCGCTGATGGCAAGTCCGATAGGACGGTTCATGAGGCGTAGTTGAATTTATACTTTCCTAATAGCCAGAGAAAAACCTGCTCCCATAAAGGAACAGGCAAAAATGATTAAGGTCGTATTAATTTCATTGAGGGATTATTTTTTTTCTTTTCTTGTGCCAGTAGGAGTGGTCATCTGTGGAAAACCGCCCATTTGTGGGAATCCTTGCTGTGGAAAACCGCCCATTTGCGGGATTCCTTGCTGTGGAAAACCGCCCATTTGCGGGATTCCTTGCTGTGGAAAACCGCCCATTTGCGGGATTCCTTGCTGTGGAAAACCGCCCATTTGTGGATAGCCGTGGTAACCCATTTGTGGATAGCCATGATAACCGCCCATCATATGCGGGTATTGCTGTGGAAAACCGCCCATTTGTGGAAATCCTGTCATTTGCGGAGACCCCATTGGTCCAAACTGACCAGGAAATCCGCCCATTTGTCTCTTGCTCATCCTTATCCCTCCTAAACTATTTCATGGTAGTGTATGTACAAATAGTGGGATAAGCATAGATAGATACCTATTCTCATAAAAAAAGGGCTGTTCCCCCTTTAAGCAAACAGCCTAACCTTTTCAGCCTGTTTTCCAAAGAAAAATTTTTCAACTATTGTTTTTCATCCTGAGCTTTCTTTTGGCCCGGTTTCTGTTTATTATTGGAAATCTCCCCACAGGCGACTCTTTTTCCAGAATTGCCTGCTGGCTGCGTCATACCATCATCTTTTTTCTGGGTTACGACAATGGAGGTACCTTCCTTTGTGAACAAGGATTTCTTCCCATCCTTTAGCGTTGCATTCGGGGCCATCAGGTCTACTTTCGCAGATCCGTCATCCTCAACAATTAAATTCGGCAAATCGCCGGCATGGGCACCTTTGGGATGAAGGAGGCCATGTTCCTTGCTTTCCGGGTTAAAATGGTTCCCTGCCGATTTAAAATCGGGTGCTTTGCATGTGCCTTTTTCATGGATATGAATAGCATGTACACCCGGCGTCAGGCCCTTAAGGCTTCCAGTCAATTTCACCCCGCTTGACTGCTCAGCCAATTCAAGCGTTCCAAGCGAATCTCCTGAAGCATTATACATATCCACATTCACCTTTGTAATCGTCTTTTCCATACATCCCGACAGAAACAGGAGCGGAATGAACAGGCAAAGTAGTTTTTTCATATTTATGGATCCCCCCAAAATAGACAATTTGCGGTTAGTATGAACAATCGAATATTTTCCTATTCCCGCTGTGCCAAAAAGAAAAAGAACAGCCTATTTTAGCTGTTCTTTTGTGAAGTGTTATTTTGTTCAAGCTGTTTCTCTAATTCTTTTGCCTTCAGGGCTTCCCGCTTTGAAATTTTTATGATAAAGCGAAACGTAAGTATAGCTGCCACAAAGAAAATCGCAAAGCTGATGACAGCTGGGATATATTCTGATTTATCTTCCGGGAAGTATAAAAACAAGGATAGAATAAATGGCTGAAACATATTAATCTCCCTTTCTACAGAGACCTGTCTAAAGCCTAATTATACAATAAATGATGTTTCAGACCAATTTTTTATTCTCCTATTTTAGAATCTTAACATGCTTAATCACAACATCTGTTTCCGGCTTATCCTTTGCATCAACCTTTGAATCGGAAATTTTGTCAACGATATCCATTCCCTCGACCACTTGGCCAAAAACAGTGTGCTTAAAGTCGAGCCATGGAGTCCCGCCATTATCTGCATATGCCTCAATTATTTCTTTCGGATAACCGGCCTTTTCCATTTGCGACTTCATCGATGGATCAAGCTTAGTGCTTTGAACGATAAAAAACTGGCTTCCGTTCGTATTGGCACCTGCGTTTGCCATTGACAACGCCCCGCGCAAGTTAAACAGATTTTTCGAGAACTCATCCTCAAACGGCTTACCCCAAATACTTTGGCCGCCTGTCCCATTCCCGTTCGGGTCTCCGCCTTGAATCATGAAATCCTTAATGACCCTGTGAAAAATCAGGCCGTCATAATAACCATCCTCGCTATGTTTCACAAAATTTTCGACTGCTTTTGGAGCGTGCTCTGGAAATAATTTGATTTTGATATTCCCCATTGAAGTTTCCATTTCTACGAGTCGTTCATTCTCAGCTACTTCTGTTGTAAGCTGTGGATAAACTGTATTTTCCACTTGCTGCTCTCCTTTCTTCTGTTCAGTTTTTGGCGCGGCAGTGTCTGATTTACTTTCTTCCGTCTTACTGCTTGTCCCACATGCGGCCAATAGAACAACCATGATTAAAAATAAAATAAAGATATGTACATTCCTTCTCATACTAGCTTCCCTCCATTCTCTCGCTTTAAACGAGATTATAATTTTTTGCATCTTGTTTTTAATTTATTATTTTTCATAATAAAATGGAAGAAGCAAAAGAATGAATTTTAGAGTTAGGAGTGTTTAATTGTGTCAGAATTAGAACTAGGAACGATTGTAACGGGGATTTATAAGACTGGAAAATATATCGGGGAAATCACGGATGTAAGACCACAAGCCTATTTGGTAAGGGTCTTGGCGGTTGCCAAGCACCCGATGCAGGGGGATTTACATAATCCTAAGGATGCTGATGTTATGATTTTTCATGAAAGACGGGCCCTGGCACATCGGGAACAGGCGAATATTCCGAAACAAATGGTCAAGCCATTCGAAGGAGACGTACCTGAATATTTATCATCACTGAAGGAAGCATGTGGAAAAATGAGAAACGAACTGGAGGAGATGCAAACCAAATGGGCCGAAATGAGCCTGAACATGTTGGATTCCCTTGAAAAGGATTATTTTAAGTAATAGTAAAGGCCAAATCTATTAAAGTGATTTGGCCTTTTATGCGAATTCATTTAAGAACTTTGAAAAATCAATACGATCACCAATGGTCGTTGGTTTTGGCTTCTCTAAATAACGTTTATCCTTTTCTACCAACTTGAATATATTATAGGTAGTCAACGCATCATCCAGGGCCCGGTGGTGCCTGCCGGTCCCTTCCTTCCCATATTCCTGGACCGCTTTCCAAAGACCGGTTTGATTTTGGTCACCGAAGAATCGTTTATATTCCATCGATAAATCTAATTCTGCAGCATGGAATGGAAACACAACGCCTGCCGCTAAACAATTCTGGCGAAGTACCTTCATATCCATATTTCCCCATGTAACAATGGTGGTATCCAATTTATTTTTATTAAACTCCTCGAGCTTTCGGATAAACTCAAAAAAGGATAACCCCGTGTCCACTTGCTGCTGCGTAATATGTAAGAAGGACTTGCAGCGTTCGGTTAATCTTGGAAATTTAAGCGGTGTAACAAAAGAGGAAAACTGTTCGGTAATATGATCGTCCACTACCGCAACAATTCCAACCTCAATAATTTCCGCAAAAAAGTCCTTCACTCGAACATTCCGTTCAGGCATTGTAAATTCAAAATCAATAAACAAATGCTGCCGCGCTGCCTTCATCACTTTCACCCACCTTTCCATTTAAGTCGTCTTATTACATTATATAACGATACCTGTACAAAAAATTGTGCTCATTTCTTACATTATAGCATGAATTTGAAGTAAATTTTTTAAATTTTTGTACAATATAGTAAAAAAGGACGGGAAATATCCCCCATCCCCACTTATCGCTATTTCTTTTTAATGACTGCCATCGTGCACCTTGAAACGCAAATGAGGCGGTCTTGTTCATCAGTAAGTTTAATATCCCAAACCTGTGTCGTTCTCCCTTGATGCAGGACAGTTCCGACAGCCGTAACCACTCCCTCATGTTTGGAGCGGACATGATTGGCATTAATTTCAAGTCCAGCGACAACCTCCGTCTCCTGGTCAACTAACTCATAGGCACCGACACTTGCCACCGTTTCCGCCAAGGCAACCGATGCTCCGCCGTGCAAAATTCCAAATGGCTGGCGAGTGCGTTCATCAACCGGCATAGTAGCAATAACTTTTCCCTTTTCAAGGTGAGTGACTTCAATTCCAAGTGCTTGTAATAATGTATTTTCTATCATGTATTTTTCCCTCCGATATGTATTTGGTCCACATTAACCTATTCTCGTTTTTTGAACAATTTCCTTTATATTTTTTTAAAAGAAAAAACAGCCCGCGCAGAGCTGCTTTTTCAAATATTAATAATAAGGTGCACCAAAACCAGGGTAGCCAACGCCAGGGTATCCAATGCCCGGATAGCCAATGCCCGGGTATCCAAAACCGCCATAGAACGGCGGTCTAACAGCCCAAGAAGCCCCTAATCCACCGCCAATCAAACCTCCTAAAAAACTAAGCCCGCCAATAGCCAACGGCAAGCCCCATCCCCATCCTCCAATAAACCTTTGATCCTGGACCGGGTATGGACTTCGATAATATGGGTACATGAAGGCATTTCCTCCTTTTCCTTTATACTTGCCTATACTATTTCATATGCGAGTACTATGGGTTTGGAGTGGGCGGGCTATACCAAAGGCAAGCCCCTTTCCTAATTTTCGATAGGTTCGAACCGTTCAACAAAGAGGGCGAGTGTTCTGGTCATGACACCTGTTGCCCCGGCAGGGCCAAGGTCGTAGGATTTTGATGTCGTCGCTGTCCCGGCAATGTCCAAATGAACCCAAGGTGTATTTTCTGCAAATTCGCCGATAAACGCTCCGGCAACAATGGCATGCCCTTCGCTGCCTGGAGAATTGTTAAGGTCAGCCACTTTACTGTTCCTGACCCGTTCCTTTTCACTTTCAAACAGCGGCAGCTGCCACATCTGCTCGCCTGCTTCCATCGAGGCTTCCAATACCTGCTCATATAAGGTCTCATGATTTGTCATAGCGCCTGTGGTGTTTAAACCAAGTGCAGTAATCACGCCTCCTGTCAGGGTAGCAACATCCACCAAGTATTCTGCTCCATGATGCTTTGCATAGGTTATCGCGTCAGCAAGGACGAGCCGGCCTTCCGCATCTGTATTTAAAACTTCAATTGTTTTCCCGCTCATAGAAGTAATAACATCGTCCGGCTTAAAGGCATTTCCGCTAATCATATTGTCCGTTGATGGGATAACAGCCACAACATTCTGATCTGGTCTAAGCTCACCGATAATTTCCATGGCACCGAGAACAGCGGCTGCACCGCCCATGTCAGACTTCATTCCAACGATGCCTGCTTTCGTTTTAATGGAATAGCCTCCGGTATCAAAGGTGATCCCTTTTCCAACAAGGCCGATGACATCCTTCCATTCTTCTTTACCTTGATATTTTAAAACAATCATTTTCGGCGGCTCTGCAGACCCTTTATTGACAGCGAGGAAAGCCCCCATACCCAATTTTTCAATCTCAGCTTTATCGAGGATTTCTGCCTCAAAATCGTACTTTTTAGCGAGTTCTACAGCATAATCAGCCATATCAGTAGCAGTCAGCATATTACCTGGAGTGTTAACGAGCGAGCGGGCTGAATTGGTTCCTTTGCCAAAGGCATATCCAACCGTTAATGAGGCTAATATTTCCCCCTCATCAACACTGTTACAACAAATTGTTAGCTGTTCAAGCTTCTTCTCAGATTCATTTGATTTTTGCTTATAGCCATTGAACTGATAAGTGGCTAGAGCATATGCTTCACTTAGCGCATGAGCAGCATCCGGTCCATCTACCTTTTCGCTTATGAAAGAATCCAAATATACGGACGCTTCTGTCTGCTTGCCTGCCTTTAACTCTTTGAACAGACGTCCAAAAGCCTTCCGCAATTTATCAAAGGATAGTTCCTTTTCTTTGCCAAGACCGACAATCCAGAGCCGCTTGGAACCGATTTTGCCGAAGCTATGTACTTTGTTAATTTTATTTAGCTTTGCAGAGATATCCCCTGCTTTGACGAGTTCTGTCAACTGCCCATCAAAAGCCTCATCCAAGTTGGCCAGCAGTCCGGAAAACTTCTCCGGTTTATCCAATAGACCTATAACTAAGCTTTCATGCTCTGCTGATAAATCGAATTCTTTTTTTACATCAAACATTTTAACCGACCTCCTCTTTTTGATTCGAATCCATTATACCGAATCAGGCAATTTATTTCGATACTCTAAACATCCTCCAAATACAAAAACAACTGCGGTAGCTTTGGCAATTCCCCCACCTGTTCAAACGGGACACTGTCTATATCTTGAGGAAATAGAACCAAGCATTGTTCAATAAATGGATAGACTTTTTCCAAGTCCAGCCCCCAAAACTTGGGACGGTATGCCTGCAGGTAGCGGTGTGCTGTCGCCATCATGGACCTGGCTCCCTTCACATTTCCGTACTCATAGTGATAAATGGCCACACTCATTTGCAATAATCCTTTTAAAAAAAGATTATCCCGATCAATCAGCCACATTTCCTCGAGCAGGTCGTGGCAAGTGTAATAATCCCCTTCATTAAAACTGACAAAAAACTCATAATACTCGATTGGATAATCCATAAAACCACCTGCCCATATGCCTTTTTTTCAATTTTATTAGATAGGCATTCAGAATTCCATTAAAAAATAAAAACAGGCACAGGGCCTGTTATTTTTTTTCTGAGCTTGTATATTGCTGCCTGAAGACCTGCAGGGATTTATCTTCATTTAATGCTTGCAGCTGTTCCTCAGTCAGTTTGCCATTTCCTTTTTGAACAATATATACATCGACCGTTTTCTTGCCCCAATGGCTGTAAACATCCTCAACTGTTTCATAATAAAGGTCCAAACGATTTCCCTTAATAGCGCCGCCTTTATCAGCGACCACTCCATACCCATACCCCGGAATAAAAAGGACGGTTCCAATTGGAAAAACAGTTAGGTCGGCTGCAATGGTGGAAAACAAATCACGTTTTACCTTAACACCAGAATAAGTGATTCCATATTCGGGGTGGCCCTGATTTTTCCCGGTGGATTCTGCCCCAGCCGTATAGCCGGTTGCTGTCACGGTATGTTTAGGGTATTGTGACCAATCGATGGAATTCTCCAGTGTTTGGGCAGGCGCGGTAACTGCCTCGCTTACCGAAACTGCTTTAACTAGATGAAAAAACATAGTCTGCACAGGTAAACCTGAAATAGATTGGAACGTCGCGAATAATGCCAAAAAGAACAAAATAATCATAGCAAATCGTTTCGTCCAATTTTTCACTTTATTCATTCTCTTTTTCACTCCTCCCAAAATATTCATTCCCAAGTAGGAATGAATTATTCAAAAAAGAAGTGAAAAAAATTACCAATTAAATTTTATATTAAAAAAGACCTTCATATTAGAGAAGGTCTAAAACATTTGATATCCATTTTTTCGTAAGAATTTGATGGTAAGACCTGCGGTAATTGCCCCTGCCAGACCACTAGATAAAATAAGGACATCCGCAGTTGCTAAGGAGCCAAGTCTGTGCCCTAAGTCTAAAAAAGCTGCTTTGCTATTGGTGAAATATTCAAAAAATGAGACTTTATCTATGATAAAAATGGCGACAAACGGATAAATGACAGCCATAATCCACGACATTCTTAAAAGCATATTCAGAATAAAGCCAATTCCAAAAAACAACACAAAAAACAGTACAATTGAAATAATCAAGACAACAATGCTCATCTGCATTGAAACTCCCCCTTTGCATCAACATATAGTGTACTCAATGTCCATGTGGGAGTCAATATTAACAGCATTTTAACGCAAAAAAATAGCCCTTCGAGTCATCGAAGAACTGGGTTTGCCTTTTTTCCTAGGAACGGTTATTTTTCAACTTTCTTGCCAGTGCCGCCGCAGCTTGCGCAGGTTTCGGATCCGCCAAGAACTAATTGAAAATAGCCGTTTCCGGAACAATAATCACAGGTTTTTGTGTCAACACTTTGAACTGTCATTATAAACATCCCTTTCCTATTAACTTAATTTTCTGATAATATACCAAGTATTTAAATAAAAAGAAAGAGCGAAATTCAAGCAATTTGGACGGAAGAAAACGGATACACCTAATGTTTTCTTTCATTTTCTAAGTGCGACGTAAATTTTCAAAAAATTAGAAAAATAATTTATAAGCGGTATAGCCAAACTGGTCACCAGGATTTACGCCGTCGATAACAGGCTTCTCAAGTAAATCCTTTCGCTCAATCAGATACTCTAAAAGAATCGATGCTTCCTTTTCCTTAAGCAGTTCTTCCGGCGCCATAAATCTAGCTTCGTACAATTCATATTCCTGATGGGTAATCTCCATTTTCCCGGCTGGTTCAAGTAAAAACACCAGCATGTTATCACTAATTTCACTTTTAATAACACCCGTACGTAGCCCAATCAGTCCTTTAACCGTACAAGCAATTCCCGTTTCTTCCTTCACCTCTCGAAGCACGGCTTCATCTGCCGTCTCACCTTCTTCCACAAAGCCTGCAGGGAGGGACCACTTGCCTTTTAACCCGCCATACCTCTTTTTAACTACCAGCCATTCCCCCGCATCGGATTGAACTAATCCGGAAACAGCCAGCCAGACCTTCCCGCGTTTTTCCCGACTGCTCATAATTTTCCCCCTATCTATAGCTTTTAAAACTATTCTAACAAAAAAAGGACAGGGCTGCCCTGTCCTTTTTTTGTTACGGAGATTTATTAAAAGATATTAAATTTACCTTTTTTCAATACAAGACCAGCTCCGCCAATCATGTAAAGAGAACGGTTATCGACTACTTTCTTCATGAAAGAAGCACTTGCCCCTGTTATTTTCTTACCAAAAACAACTCCAATTGCGTCATCCTCACCAAGAGAGCAGACAGTACCTTTATTATCAAACTTGAACTCTTCAAGATCCTGCTTATTGCGCACAAGTGCAGCAATATTACGCGCACACACTTCACCCTGCTGCATCGCTATCTGCGCAGTCGGCGGATATGGGCGGTTGATTTCTTCATTAATAACCAGCGAGCTGTCGCCAAGAATGAAGACATCATTGAAACCAGGAACTCTTAAATCAGGCTGAACTTTGACACGCCCTCTCATTGCTTCAAAACCGGACTTTTCGATAACGGAGTTTCCGCGGACACCAGCTGCCCAAACAACAGTACCTGCTTTGATTTCACGAGGCTCATCTTCACCTTTTGCAACAAAAATCCCTTCAGGCGTGCACTCCTTAATTGCCGTTCCGATTAAGAATTCAACACCCTTACGCTCCAATTGTGATACAGCATACTTTACTAATTCAGGATCAAATCCAGGCAGTACAGTTGGTGCAGCTTCAACACAGATAATTTTCACTTTATGCTGATCCACATCGTATTCATGACATAATTCCGGAACACGATTGGTCAATTCTCCAAGAAACTCGATTCCTGTGAAACCAGCGCCGCCGACAACAATTGTCAAGCGTGTATCATCCTTTTCCTCTTCCATATTGTAAGTGGCAAATTGATATTCCATATGCTCACGAAGCAAACGGGAGGAATTTACATTCGTAATACCGAAAGCATATTCCTTCAAGCCTTTGATGCCGAAGGTTTCAGGCTCTCCGCCAAGTGCAATCACAAGATAATCATATTCCACTTCGCCGTTTTCTAAAATAACTTTCTTTTCATCCTTCTTAATCTCAACAACGGTACTTTGAACAAAGTCAACCTTGCTGCGATCAATGACATCGCGAATATCATAACGAACCTTGTCGTGGTGCAATGTACCGGCTGAAGCCTCATGCAGCCAAGTGGTTTCATAGTGGTAATCATTTTTGTTCACTAAGACAATATCCGCTTCGTTAACACCAAGGTGCTTTTGCAAGCGTACAGTCGTCATCAGCCCGCCGTAGCCCGCTCCGAGAATAACAATTTTAGGCTTTCTCAACGCAATCACTTCCACCCTTATAAAATATTTTAATAAATCCTCTTTTTCTTATCTTCCACAGCTTTGTCGATTATTATTTTGGTTTACTGGAAAATGTATGTGATATAATTCACGAACGAGGATAAAAATAAAGAACCTAGCAAACATAAAGTTTGGGAATCCAAACAAATGCCATTTTGTGAAAAACAGAGCAAGACATTTCATAAAAAATTGTACCTGTTTTGTCACAAAATCTTAACAATATATCCACAATACATCATATGCTACTTCTATCCGAAATTCAAGCAATTTATCGAATATATTTATCGCAAAAATAGTATAAATTTTCACAAATTATTATTCATTGTCATAATTTTCTCAACAAAGATATCAGGCTTTACATATTTTATGTTATGATATGAGTGGAATCGTAACTACTAGTTGGGGGGATACGGAGTGCAAGAGCAAAAGGTTTATGATATTACCATCATTGGAGGAGGCCCCGTTGGTCTTTTTACTGCCTTTTATGGGGGAATGAGACAAGCATCCGTTAGAATTATTGAAAGCTTGCCTCAGTTGGGCGGTCAATTATCTGCGCTTTATCCGGAAAAATATATTTATGATGTTGCCGGATTCCCAAAAGTCCGTGCACAGGAGTTAATAAATAACTTAAAGGAGCAAATGGCCAAGTTTGAGCCTACTGTTGCTCTGGAGCAATCTGTGGAAAAGCTTGAAAAGCAGGATGATGGAACCTTTAAATTAACAACAAACAAAGAGATCCACTATTCTAAAACCGTTATTATCACTGCCGGAAATGGTGCATTCCAGCCTCGTCGTTTGGAGCTCGAAAGCGCTGCTCAGTATGATGGCAAAAACCTTTATTACTTTATCGATGATTTGAATCAATTTGCCGGACAAAAGGTTGTGGTATTTGGCGGCGGTGACTCTGCTGTCGACTGGGCACTAATGCTTGAGCCAATTGCCGAAAAAGTAACGATTGTTCACCGCCGTGACAAGTTCCGCGCCCATGAACACAGCGTAGAAAACTTGATGAATTCCAAAGTAGATGTGAAAACACCATATGTTCCTGCAGAATTAATCGGTGATGAAACTGGCATTAAACAGGTCGTTCTTGAAACCGTAAACGGAGAAACAAAAGAAACCGTTGACGTTGACGCCGTTATTTGCAACTATGGCTTCGTTTCCTCCCTCGGACCAATTAAAGAATGGGGCCTCGAAATTGAAAAGAATTCCATTAAGGTAAATTCCAAGATGGAAACCAATATCCCTGGAATTTACGCTGCCGGAGATATCTGCACCTATGATGGAAAAGTAAAATTAATTGCCTGCGGCTTCGGTGAAGCCCCAACTGCTGTTAATAATGCGAAGGCATACATGGACCCTAAAGCAAAAATCCAACCACTTCATAGTTCTTCCATGTTCGATAAATAATTATTAACTAATACGAAAGGCGTCCAAATTAGGACGCCTTTTTAGTATTATCCGTTATGAAATTTGTACATCCACAGTACCCCTGATTTTAGCAGACGGGCAACGCGGCCGGTTAAAGGCCGATCTGCTAGCATCGCAAAGCCATGCTTTTTCCCTAATGAACCAAGAACTCCCTTTAATTTGATAGGCGGGAAAGAATCTGGCAGTTCTTCGCCGTTCCAGCGCTTTTTTAAAACTTCGACAATCTGTTCGGCCTGTCCTTCTGCTAGCTGTGCACTTGGCGCATGCGGCAGACTTGCACAATCACCTAGAACAAAAACATGCTCATCATGAGGCAAAAAGTGCTGCGGGGTTAACACCATTCGTCCCGAGCTATCCTTTTCCCCTTCCATTTCACGGATAACTTTATTCGCCTGGATCCCTGCTGTCCATACAATAACATCACAAGAAATGGACTTGTCATGGTTATAAAGGGTGTTTTCCTCTACTTTGGTGATATTAGAATTATTAATGATTTCAACGTTATGCTTTACAAACCAGTTCTCAACATATTTGCTCAACCTGTCAGGAAATGCAGAGAGAATATGCTTCCCGCGGTCAAATAATTTTATTTGCAAATCATCGCGGCTTTCGCTTAATTCGCTGGCAAGCTCCACTCCGGATAGGCCTGCCCCAACAATCCCAACGACTGAACCAGGAGGTAAATTATTCAAGACGGAATAGGTTTCACGTGATTTACCGATACTCTGAATGCTATAGGTATATTGATCAGCACCCGGCACACCATGGTATTTATCTTCACAGCCCAATCCGATAACGAGGTCATCATAGCTTATTGGCTGAGCGTCTTTTAACAGGACATTTTTTTCTTCTCTGTCAATCCCGATGACTTCCCCGAAAACTACCTCAAGTCTAGGATGCTCTGGAAAGGAAACGCGTATTTCTTTATCTGAAATCGTCCCAGCAGCTAAAGCATAGTATTCTGTTTTTAAACAATGGTAAGGAACACGATCCACAAGTGTGATGGTCACGTCCTCCGGCAGGTTATTGGGAAGAAGTTCGGAGAGAATCTTCATGCCCCCATAACCGCCTCCAAGAATGACTAATTTTTTCATGCTTATTTCCCCTTTGTCATAACTGTACTATAGATTTTCTATTTTTTTATTTTGTTCAGAAAGACAGTATTTCAATTGAAATTACGAGTGGGATTTTATTGAAATAGATATTCCGTCCATTTAACACACAAATATGAGTATAACGAAAATATGGCTAAATAACAACACATTTAAAATACATCTTGACAGGTTTGCCAAGAACGTGATAATTGACGAAGCAGCCCAAAAGCGGTAGGATTAGAAGTTGTGGAGAGGTGAAGGTAATGATTAAGCCGATCATTGAATTTTGTGTCAGTAATCTTGCTAGTGGGGCACAGAAAGCACTAGAAGTATTAGAAAGAGATCCAAATTTGGATATCATTGAATATGGATGTCTTGGCTATTGTGGTAAATGCGCATCCACTCTCTATGCGCTTGTGAATGGAGAAGTTGTTACGGGTAAAACCCCTGAAGATTTGGTGGATAATATTTATCAGTATCTCGAAGAAAATCCTATGTTCTAAATATAAGGGGGGCTTGCCGCTCCCTTTTTTATAATGGCAGCATATCCTGTTACTAGTAATCGTATTAGTTGAGTAGTTTTCAGCTAGTGTATATACTAAGTTTATAAGCCTCAAATCTTTAAGGAGGGGTCATTTTTGAGCAAAGATATCGTTATTTTAACAGAAGCAGCATCACTGCAAATTAAAGATATGATGAAGCATAATGAAGAGGAAGGCGCTTTTTTGCGAGTCAGTGTAAAAGGCGGCGGCTGCAGCGGCTTATCTTACGGCATGGGTTTTGAGCACGAAGTTAAGGAAGATGACCATCAATTTGAACAATTTGGCATAAAGGTTCTTGTCGATAAAGAGAGTGCACCAATCTTAAATGGAACGAAAATCGATTACAAGCAATCGATGATGGGCGGCGGTTTTACGATTGATAACCCTAACGCGATTGCGTCTTGCGGCTGTGGTTCATCTTTCCGTACTGCAACAGCGGCTGGAACACCTGAGGAGTGTTAAGACTTTGTTTTAAGATCAGAGGCTGTCTTTCGAGACAGCCTCTTTCCTTCTTATATCGCCTTGTACCCGTACTTTTCCAATTCGGAAAAAATCGTTTTAAGACGAGGGTTACCCTCGCCAACCACTTTATCCTTTATCACCACAACCGGATAAAACATATCCTCTTCAATAACCCTCTGGGCAAATTGTGATTTATCGCTATCTTCAGGCGGCTGAAAAATATCTACATAGGTCATTTTAACAGGTTGCTCCGGGAATTTTCTCGCAACCGCTGCTTCCAGCCATTCAAATGTTTCCTTTGAGGATGGCAGATTCACACAGCTTGGGCAAAGTACTGCCGCTCCATATAGGATAATTTCCACTTCCGTAAATTCCATAAAACCATTCCTTATATTTTTCTTTTATTTTACAATATAGCCCCTTCAAAACCTAAGAAAATGACTTTATTTCTCCAGTTTCTGAGAATGGATTTTTCCTTGCACCGACAGTATAATATAAGTAGGAAAGGAGTCGATGAAAGTGTCAGAACAGGAAATGTTTGAACAAGTACAAGAAGTATTAGATAAATTACGCCCATTTCTTCTTCGCGATGGCGGAGACTGCGAACTAGTTGATGTGGAGGAAGGCATTGTTAAGCTTCGCTTACTTGGCGCTTGCGGATCTTGCCCAAGTTCTACCATCACACTAAAAGCAGGTATTGAACGGGCTTTACTAGAAGAAGTACCTGGTGTTGTTGAAGTCGAGCAAGTTTTCTAAAACAATAATAATAAAGCGATTGCCTAAAGATGCAATCGCTTTTTTGTATTCAGTTAAAACCCATTAAGAATATAACCAATCCAGCTGCGGAAGGCTTAAGTGTTTCACCGGCGCCCCTGAAATATGAAAAAAGCCTGCCAGAAAACGTTCGTATTCGGAGGACTGCCGCAAAATTTTCCCTAAAGTATCCTCCAACAGCTTTTTTTCCTGTTCCGAGCGGGTAATATAATAATTTTCCACACATTCAAAATAATGGAGCGGAAAAATTAAACGGGCATATAAAAGCCGCCATGAAAAAGAGGACAATGGGGATATCCCCTGATATTCATCGTAAAACTGTTTTAATTCCATATCATATGTCTGGATATTATGAAAATATTGTTCCCTTGTCCACTCAGCCATATCACGGCTGCGGTGGTCGAATACCCATTCAAATGGATTTTTGATCATATATTGGCCGCCCCACGTTTTTTTCGTGAAACGTTCATAGCAAACTGTCCCGCTGTCTGTTTCCAAGGGGGAATCATCAATTTCCGTATCCACTAAATATTGGATTGCATTCTCTGTTAATCCCATGTAATACGGAAAGGACTCAATAAACAATTTTTCAAATTCATCCTCGGGTGTTTGAAAAAGCAGTCCACTCCACACTTTTTCCATCTGTTCCAGCCGTTTTTCCCAAATTCCCTTCCATTGTCCAACTCTGCTCGACCGCTGAATCTGAAAAGGCACCCTTCTGCCCCGCTCATGAAATTTTGCCAGTTTCCGCCCCAATTTGGATATTCGCTGCTGCTGGTCCGTCTGCCGGTTTACTAATACGCAGTATTTATTTTGTTCCCAGTTTGTAATATAGCTGCCATCCTTAGTCTGCATGAATGCAGGGACATTTTTGTCACCTGTTTGGCGCATATGCTCAGCAATGCTTGCCAGTTCCTGCATATCCTCCTCCTCTCTGCCCACAGGACTTACAATCAAATATAGCAAGCCATTTCCTCTTAGCGCATCAAAAGCATCTATTTTAACCTGTTCCTCAGCCTTGATTCCATATTGATCCTCCAGCATTTTTCGCAGCATCTCTCCACCCCTTCTTCTTTTCACCTCTACGTCATATATATGAGTAAAGCCAAGAAAACTTGTTGTCTTCCTTTTAGTAATAACAAATCATAAAGTTATTTTATTTGATTCTTGAAAGGATAATTGCATATCATAAGTTAATAGAGCAATTATAGAAAAATTTATAGAAAAGGTGATATAAGGGATGGCAGAACAAAAAAAGACAAATGTTGTTCAGGAAACGGCTCTCAGGTTATTGAAAGAAAGAGGGGTAGAAATCCAAGATATTGCCAATTTAGTTTTTTACCTCCAGGAAAAATATCATAAAAACCTGCAAATGGAAGACTGTATTGCGAACGTGGAAAAAGTACTTACTAAAAGGGAAGTTCAAAATGCCATTATTACCGGAATCCAGCTTGATGTCTTAGCTGAAAAAGGAATGCTTGAGGAGCCGCTGCAATCAATTATCGCAACAGACGAAAGTCTCTACGGGGTGGATGAGATTTTGGCTTTTTCGATCGTGAATGTGTACGGTTCTATCGGCTTTACTAATTACGGCTATATCGATAAGCAAAAACCTGGTATTTTGGCACATTTAAATGATAAATCAACTGGCCAATGCCATACCTTTTTAGATGATATCGTTGGAGCCATTGCCGCTGCCGCCTCAAGCAGACTGGCACACGCTGCAGCCAATTGTGAATAAGGTTAAAAATGATAAAGGATGGCTATTTCAGCCATCCTTTTATGGTTCCCAGTGATCTAGTGTATCGATTGTATATGTAGGATGAATAGTATATCCTTTTAATAGTTCCTTCGTGGTGACGCCCGTATGAACGAGCAAAGTGTCTATCCCTGCATTTATTCCTGCTAGAATATCGGTATCATAATTATCACCCACCATCAGCGTATCTTCTTTGGCCACACCTAAAACCTTTAACGCCTGCTCCATAATGATAGCTTCCGGCTTTCCAATAAAAATTGGCTTTGTTTGCGTTGATACTGCTATAACCGACGTTATCGAGCCATTGCCCGGTACTAGCCCTCTTTCAGTTGGCAGGGCGATATCGCCATTTGTCGAAATAAATGTGGCTCCGTTTCGGACAGCCAGACAGGCAATTGTCAGCTTTTCATAAGTAATCGAGCGGTCAAGGCCCACTACGACAACATCGGCATCTTCCCCGGCTAACCGAAAGCCCTTTTCCTCAAGTGCTGTGCGAATCCCTTCTTCACCAATAACATAGACAGAGGCATCCTTTTTCAGTTCTTCGATATAATTGGCGGTTGCCTGACTTGTCGTAAAGACCCTATCTTCCGTAGTTGGAATATCAAAGCTGTTTAATTTTTCCGCCACCTGTGCTGGGGTCCGGGTAGAATTATTTGTCACAAATAAATAGGGTATTTCCTTTTTCTGAAGGTTCTTAATAAAATCAGAAGCCGCTTCTATCCTCTCCGTGCCTTTGTACATCGTTCCATCTAAATCAATTAAATATCCTTTATATTTCTTCAATCATCCCACTCCTTAATTGATCTTGTCCTTCTCTTTAAAAAGAAAAAGACCGGTGGCGGTCTTAGTTTTTAAATGCTGAAACTGGTCCCAATTCATTCGTAAGATAGTCCCGTACATTCACTGAAAAAATAGTCAGTGCAGGCAGATGATTTGAAAATTCCCGGGTTAATTCGCTATGGTCAATTTCCGTATAAAACTGCACCAGTTTTTTCCGAAAACTGATTAAAGCTTTCAGGCTGCTTCCTGTTTCTTCAGTAACGACCTTTTCATCCATTAAAATATCTATAATGTCTTCATAGCTTCCTGGATCACGCATGATAAAGCCGTCAATCATTGCATTACCGACATCCAATACCGACTCGAGCATCATGTGGGTAAGCCTTTCTAATGCCGCCTTTTCAATGGGGGTCGACCATACCTGCTGGGTAGAGAAATGAGTGATCTGTGTTTCCAAATAAACTAATGTCGTTTCAATTTTATCCCGGTCAACAAAGTACATGAACTCCACTTCCTTCTATTTTCTGTTCTAAGTTGCCATTTCCATGTTTAGTACAGTAGGCGGAGCGTAGAAATAGCCTTGCGCCAAATCGACCTTGTTTCTTGTGAGGACAGATGCCTCATCCTCATTTTCGATTCCCTCCGCGACAACCAGTGAACCGGCCTCCCGCGCGACTAGGAGAATCCCCTTTAACATCGATTCCTTAAGAGAGTTTTTATCGATGTTTTGAATAAGAGATCGGTCAATTTTTATAATATCCGGCATAATTTCACTAATGGTACTTAAATTGGAGTATCCCGCACCTGTATCATCAATGGCAATTCGAAACCCCATTAATCGTAACATTTTTATATTATAAATGAAATTCTTTAAACCTTCGATTGAATCGTTTTCTGTAATTTCAATTGTTATTTGTTTTGGTGATATACCAGTAAATCTTTGCAATAAATTCTTTATATCCCTTGTGAAACGAATATTTCCAAGGGTTAACGGAGTACAATTGATAAAAATATCCTGTCTGCATTTTGCTTTCTTAATTTGTTCAAACGCTTTTTCCAATACCAGCATTTCGAGTGCATATAATGTCCCTGTCTGCCTTGCAACCGAGAATAACGGCAAAGGATTTTCTACTGCCGTACCTTTAGGCCCCCGTGTCAAGAGCTCCAATGCACGGATTTCATTTGTTGCCACATCAATAATGGGCTGGGCCAGCAGACGGATATTTTTATTAGTAATAATTTGATTGATCATATAATCTATATCATCATATTTTACTGCCAGTCTTTTTTCAGCCATCGCAATGGCCTGTCGATGGGCTTTTTGGATAGAATCAGAAATGGAGTAATGTTTCTTGTCAATAAACATATATCCGGTTTCAAAGTGAATTTGCTGTGAAGGATAATGTTTTTGCAGACTTCCCTCAACATAATAAAGCAATCCGTTTATGACATGATCCATATCAGACAAAGTGTTTTTATCAACATCCACCTTCAAAATCAAGGTCACCACATCGCCATAAAAGTCATGCAGCGCGATGATCTCCTCTTCTTTCAGTTCCTCTTGGACAGCATGGCGAAAATACTTTTTTAACTGCTTCATGAAATAACCTTGCTGTGATTTGCCTTTTAAAACCGACAATTCATTCATATTTTGCAGGTGAAAAACAATAACTGCTGCCTCCAAGCCTGATTGAAAGGCGGCTGTTACACCCTCTAATACGGGGTTGCGCAATATAAATTGAGGCGGATAAAAGCGCAAGGAACCAGCAGGAAGCAAAATCTTCCCCCATTCCATTACCCCTAATAGCATATTCATGATGCGACGAGCCATACATTCATCCCTCACAACCAGTTTAGCTTACAGATTTAGTTATATTATAACATATTTTTACATTATCCGTATTTTTCGAAGAAAAAATTCCTAAACAAATGGTTGGGAAATTTAATCCTCCTCCCATCCACTGCAGGAATTTGTTACTATAGATAATGTGAGAGTATTTTTTAAAAGGAGATATGAAATGAGCGAGCGTTTTTTCTTATATGATGATACCGAAAATACCAAAACAAGGTTTGTCAGCTTTGTCGGGGAAAATCAGCGTTATGATTTAGCAGTCGTAAAAACGGACCGGCACTACGGCAAATCCCTAGTAATGAATATGCAAGGAAATCGATTTGCCATCATTGGGCATGATGATCTCGAGGAGGAAGGATATTTAGAATATGCTTTTAATATTAATGAAGCAGAGGCAGAAGAGCTAAAATCCTTCTTACAGGAGATTATCTAAAGGTTGACTCATGTTTTTCACTCAGGATGAAATAATAAAAGAAAAAGGAGTGAGGAACATGGCTGAAAAGGATTCCGATAAATACGGGGATTTCTCGAATGTGGAAGTACAGCGGAACTATCTGACTGCGGAAGAATTTCCCGATGGCCCTTTAGGATCGCCGATTCGAAAAGAAGACCCTGTCGAACTGAAGAGTACCCCATGGAAAGAGGGGCAGCGCCGGTACAGTGCATTTAACTATGAGTTTAAGGCCCTGCATCAGGATTTGCCAAGAGAATACCCGGGAGCGCATCCTCCGCATGATGATAAAGAAACCGATGAACAGGCCCCGTATAACAATAACGAAGCTTAAAAAATAAACGAAGGGGATTAATCGCCCCTTCGTTTATTTTTTAACCTTTTTTAATACAAAATAAGCACAGCCAAAATTGCAGTATTCATAAAGGTACTCGCTTAAAGTGCTGATTTTTGTATCAAAGGTTGCTTTTTGATTTTGGTCCTCAAAGAAGCCTTTTAATCGGAGCTGGCCATAGCCCCAGTCCCCCACAATATAATCATATCTGGATAAGATGTCACTATATCTAGCCTTTAGGGCTTCCTCATTAAAACCATTCCGAAATTCCTGTACAAGTTCGTAAGTAGTGTTATTAATAAGAATCATGGTTTTCACCTCAAATTTTGCCAGCTATCTTTATCCCATTATAACCGATTCACCATCAATTACTAAGAAAAAAAATGAGTGCTTTGGAAAATCTAATAAAAGGAGGTGTTAATGTTGAAAAAATTAAGCATAATTATTGGATTATGTGCACTGACAGCAATGACAGGCTGCACAAAGGACATGGGTAATAACGACGTATATGAAGAGTCTGGCAATACCATCAATGTGAACAATAAACGTCACGAGCTCTACCGTGAAGGTGCAAGTAAGGATATCCGTAATGCCAGCAATGACTATGGCTTTGTACGTCATCAGAAAAGTCCACTGATGAACGATAATAACACAAATGATGGTTACACGGCCCTAGACCGTGAACAGGTAGCCCATGTCATCAGCCGCTTAAGTGCCAATATACCAAACGTTAATGATGTGGCTACATTAGTAACGGACAGAGAAGTTCTAGTTGCTTACCGTACCGATTCGAAAAACCGAAACTTAACTGCTGACCAGGTGAAGAAAACGGCGTTATCCGTTGTCCCAAGGTATTACCATGTATATGTCAGTGATAATAAGGTCCATATCCGAGATATCCAAAACTTGGCTAATTTGGATTCCCTCAGCAGTAAATCACGTGATCAGGTAAATTATGTAATCAAACAAATGAAAAAATCCCCACAAGGGACGAGAATGAACGATAGTGAAGATGAAAACGGTCTGACAAAGGACGATATGGATTATAATCACAAACGCTAATAAAAAGAGTTCAGACCCGAATTAAACTAAGGGCTGAACTCTTTTTTAAATTCAAGTTATTTGGCTTCCTGCGTACTTTGTTCGCCAAGTAATTGCTTATGCTTTGCAGCAGCATTTACTTGTTCATCAGCGTGATAAGAAGAACGAACAAGCGGTCCCGCTTCGCAATGGCTGAACCCTTTACTTATGGCAATGTCACGTAATTCATTAAACTCATCAGGGCTATAGTATTTTATAACCTTTAGGTGGCTTTTGGTCGGCTGCAAATACTGGCCGATCGTCATGATATCAACATGATTTGCACGCAAATCATCCATAACCTCAATAATTTCTTCCTTTGTTTCGCCAAGGCCAATCATTAGGCTTGATTTAGTAGGAATACTCGGATTCATTTCCTTAGCCCGGCGCAGAAACTCTAGTGACCGGTCATATTTGGCACGTGCTCTGACTCTCGGTGTCAGGCGTCTGACTGTTTCGATATTATGGTTTAAAATATCTGGCTTCGCATCCATCAGCGTCCGCAGGTTTTCTTCTTTTCCGCCCATATCAGACGGCAGAACCTCGATGCTTGTAAACGGGTTTTTCCGGCGGATGGCCCGAACGGTTTCCGCAAAAACACCAGCACCGCCATCCTTTAAATCATCTCTGGCAACTGCGGTTACGACAACATGCTTCAGGTTCATAAGTTGAACAGAATCGGCGACTCTTTCCGGCTCCTGCCAATCCAATTCTGTCGGCAGACCCGTTTTTACAGCGCAGAAACGGCAGGCCCTGGTACAAGTATCACCGAGAATCATAAATGTAGCCGTTCGCCGTACTGCCCAGCATTCGTGAATATTTGGACAGCGCGCCTCTTCACAAACGGTGTGAAGATTCTTTTCCCGCATCAATTTCTTTAATCCTGTATATGATTCATTTGTATTAAGCTTTATTTTTAACCAATCAGGTTTTCTCAGGATTTCCTCTTTCTTGCTCATCATGCACCCCCGACTATGAATAAACACTCCTGTTGTCACTTTAACATACTTGGGTCGACAACGACAAGAAGTCAGCATCTGCCGCAATGATTTTCCCGATTTCCAATTATTGACCATAATGAAATGTTCTAGAATTCATAAACTAACCTTGAACTATAAATGGGAAGGGAGAATTCCTATGCGGGCTGTGCTGATAATAGCAGCTTTCCTATTGTTATTTACCTCAAGTATAGAGGCAAAAGCTGCGGAAGCCAATCCATACCAAGAACGAATGAAGCTTTATAAGAAGGTTGAAACGATTACACAAATTCCTTGGTATTATTTAGCTGCGGTTGACCAATATGAACGAAATGTCCGCTTGGCACGCCGCGATTTGCCAAAACCAGAGAGCCTGATTGGCATTTATTTTCGCCCTGAACAATGGGCCGGGCTGACTAATCCTAATCCATCCGAAGAGAATCCTGCAATTATCCAGTTTTTTAATGGAGTCGGAGTTGATGGGGATGGAGATGGAAATGCCAGCCTAAAAAATGATGAAGATGTATTGTATTCCTTTGCTCATTATCTGCTTTCTTATGGAGTAGATGAAGATAATATTAAAATCGGTTTATGGGATTATTATCACCGGGATCGAACGGTTGGCAGCATCGTCAGCTATGCCAAAATGTACCATCATTTTGGACGGCTGAATTTGGATACAAATGTTTTCCCAGTTCCTTTAAGAAGCAATCACAGCTATCGCAGCACCTGGGGAGATGCCCGGGGCTGGGGCGGACGAAGAATTCATGAGGGTACTGACATTTTTGCCGGCTATGGTGTACCCGTAAGGGCTACTTGTTACGGGATTGTGGAAATGAAGGGCTGGAATAAATTTGGCGGTTGGAGAATAGGCATCCGGGATATCAATAACACATATCATTACTTTGCCCATCTCAGCGGGTTTGCCAAAGACTTAAAGGTCGGGCAAATTGTTGAACCCGGGATGGTAATTGGCGGAGTAGGAAGCTCCGGCTACGGCCCTCCAGGCACATCAGGGAAATTCCCGCCGCATCTCCATTATGGCATGTATAAAGATAATGGGATTACCGAATGGTCATTTGACCCCTATCCGTATTTGGCAAAGTGGAAACGCATTGAACGGATGAATGTACGCAAATAAGAAAAGCGGAAGCGCCTTGACCAGACAAAAGGACTGTCCATAATGGATAGTCCTTTTGTTAATTTCCCGATTTTTTGGTATTCTGCTTTTTCTCGGGAACCTGAATGGATGGAATCATGCCTCCTCCACCGTTATAGAACTGCGGAACCGTTCCCTCGACAAGAGCACTTCCTACTGGAATACTTTGCTTCAGTTTCGTAATTTTCGTTGCAAATGGAGTAATAATTTGAACGGACACCTCAATCTCAATCGAGACTTCCACCCATGTATTATTAATCCCCATTTCTTTCGTTTGGATATGCACATCCGGTTCCACTTCCCCAATGGCTTGAAATTTGACAGGAATTTTCGGACCAAGGTTCCCAAGCAAAGCAATATTGGTTGCCTGCCCTAATGGAACATACCAGGTGATCGAGTTCTCATCCTTCGTGTTCTCTGTCTCAATTTCCACATCTGTAATCTGTTCCAGCTGGGCAAGATTACCTTGTTTTGCCGCCTTCAAATTCTTTTGAATTTGTGCGGTTGTTTCAGCCAATACCCTGTTTATTAAATCCGTATTTAACTGAAAGTTTTGTTTCTCCCCATCGCTGCCTGGGATGATTTGCACGACTTGATTATTTTCCCCGACATTGGTGGTCCTTTTCGTAATAGCTCTATTTATCACAAGGGAAGCGATATTCCGAGTTTCGGATTCGGCATATCTCATTAAGGTAGGTTCAATCCCTTTGTTCACAAGCAACACACTGATTGCTGATGTCAACAGGAAAAAGACAAAAGTTAAAAGCATGACATATCGGAAAGGCAACGGACCTCTTCGCCGCCGGTACATGCGAAATTTTGCCAACAAAAATCACCCCTTCATCGTATGTGTATGCGAAAAAGGGGTGAACTAGCCCAATAAATAAATGGTAAAAAGCCTGCTACGATAGCAGACTTTTATATCATTTTCAGCAAGGCGTCTTTGCCGATCATGCCTTTTGAGATTCCTAATTCCTCCGCGCCAATTGTGACGGATTCCAGCGGCGCATTCAACAGCTGGTCAATCGTTCTTACTCCGACAGCTCTTCCTGCGATGATGTTTCGGTCCTTTAGTTTATCATTTAATAAGCCAACATCCAACGCACCGCACATTATATATCCTTTATCGCTTGTCACAGCAAGCAAGGTCGTTTTCGGAAGTAGAACGGAGACCGCCAGGAACGTATGGCCGTCAATTTCAATTGGTGAAAGATCAATCATCAGGATTCCACACTCCTTTCCCTACTATCACATTATGTAGGAAAAGGAAAAAGCGTGTGTCCCAGGATTAAGACTGGGTCTTTAGTTTCCATTTTAGGATATCGCGTAAAAATTCCGGCAGAAAATATTGCTTATCCTTATGAGGAAGAACTCCTTTAAAAAAATGCCCAAACGTAAACATATCCGGTAGTGCAAGTGTGTAGATTTTTTGCGGCTCTAGCTTTTCTCCATTAATAAAAATTTCTCCGGAATGAAACGTGATTCCGTCATAAACAAAGATTCCCAGCATGTTTCCTCTAAAACCAAGCCCTTTGATTTGCCTTTGATGAAGGCTTTCGTCCATCGTTTCGATTAATATATCTTTTAATTCTTCGCCGTTAACCTCGACAACACACGGATTAATCGGGTGCGGGCAGATGTTTAAAAGGTCAAATTCTGTCACATCGCCTGATAAGGGACCAAGAAGAAGGCCGGCATTGATCATCGCACAATCTGTATGGCACCAATCCCGTAAAGCTTTGCATAGGAAAAGCGAGAAATCTGTTTCTTTAAACGGATCGCTTAAGAATGGCTTCGTTAGAGTCGTGACTCTTCCATTAAGCAGCTTTTTCCCATTATCTAGAAAGGTCTCTGCTATCTGAGCCTCATTTTGAGCCGCCGGAAGCTCCTTTGTATCATAAAGAATGGCTTGTTTGTCTTGAATGGTTTTCTGGCTGTCCAACGTAATCGTAACCTGTCCCACATAATAGCCAAATTTTCCGGCGGCCGCCAAAAGCGTATTGTCTACAAGCTTTCCATTTTCCAAAAAATGATGAGTATGAGCACCCAGAATCACGTCAATCTCAGGAAATTCTGTTGCGATCCGTTCGTCATCACGAAGACCGAGGTGGGAAAGCAGAATAACCATGTCCGATTGTTCCTTTACGGCTATGATCCATTTTTTAAGCTCATTTATCGGCTCGGTCAGATTCCAGCCAAGTAATTCATAGAGACGTGCGAAGTTAGCCGTTAAGCCGATGACACCAAGGCGGGTACCCGATTTGGTTCGATAAATTTGATAGGGCTTCACCCAGCCTGGCTGCTGGTTATTTTTTTGAAAAAAATTCGCCGCCAGCACATCAAATTGTGCATCATCATAAAGCTGATCGAGCCCATTGTGCGGCAGGTTGATTCCTTCGTTATTACCAATTGTGACTGCAGTATATTGGCATTCGTTTAAGAGGTCAATACTCGCTTTACCCATGGTCGCCTCTGTCAACGGATGCCAGCGGTCAATGAAATCGCCAATATCAAATAGGAAAACCTCGTCTTGATCTTGGTCTTGGTGGTGCTTCCTTTGCTGCTTCAAAAATTGCTCAATGCGCGGCCAATTTTCCAAGTGGCTGTGGATGTCGTTCGTATGGTATATATGTATTCTTTCCATTTGCATCTACCTACCCTGTTATTCCTTCATAGATTAGCCGAACCCCAACGATGACAAGAACCGTTCTTAATATCCAGACAATCGTTTTGCTCTTTAATCTTGTATTTAAAAATACGCCAATGTTCGCCCCAATATAAGCCCCCGGTACAAGTGCTAAAGCATAAAGCCAATTGACGTTTCCTAATGAGATATGCGTTATGGAGCTTAAAATTGAAGTTGGTAAAATCATAAACATAGATGTTGCTGTAGCCACATGCGGCGGGAAGAAAAAGACGAGAATCATCGTTGGAACCATCAGCGAGCCGCCGCCAACACCAAAAATACCTGATAAAAAACCGACAAGAAACGAAACAATGACAGCAACAACGAGGCTGTAGCCATATTCAAAGGTTTTACCCCTGTTATCCGTAAAGGTACGGGTAATGCCTATGTCCTTCCGATATGGTATTGGCTTTAATTTATCTTTTACAAACAGGATAATCGAGACGAGAATGATAAATAGACCAAAATATAAATTAAAAGCATGGAGGTTCATTCTTTCTGTTACCCACGCCCCTAAAATACTCCCCGGACCGCTTCCAATCAGAAAAATAAGCCCGCTCTTATAATCAACCACTTTATGTTTCGTGTAGGCCAACACGGAGGAAAGCCCCGTGAAAATCATCGTAAAAAGCGATGTCCCAACTGCAACCTGTGGCGTGATGTGTGCAAACCCGTTTACTGTAGCCAAATAGAGCAACGCCGGCACGACAATGATTCCACCGCCAAGGCCAATCAGCGAGCCCAATGAGCTTGCGCAAATACCGATGATCAGAAGAACAATCCATTCCATTGTTTCACTTTCTTTCTATGTCTTCTTTTAAAATAAGTCCAGCTGTCTTGGAGCCAATCCTTCATATTCAATATTTAATATGTCCATCATCTGTTTAGCATTATCTGCTGCGTCGCCGCCGGAATTGTTGTTAAACAGGAGGTACACATAGTCGCATCCCTCGGCAAGCTTGTGGATGCGTTCGGCCCATTCATTAAGCTCCTGCTCGTTATAGCGGTAAAGGTAGCGGACATCCCGCCAATTCTCGGCGTTTTTCTTTTGCCAGCCATGGACATTGCGGCCGTGGAATCTGACGAGAACCTTTTGTTGGTTTGTGGATACAAGAACAGTCGGAACGGAACCCTCCCCGGATTGCGGTTCATCACATATGCTGTGAATCCAATTTTCCTGTTTCATAAACTCTAGTGTCTGTTTGCGGTATTGCGGCGCAAACCAGGATTGGTGCCTAAATTCGAGAGCACACGGGATTTCTCCCATTTGCTGTTTGCACCATCTTAAGTAATCAACATTTTCCCGTTTGCAATCAAACCACGGGGGAAATTGAAATAAAACCATGGCAAGTTTATTTTTCTCAATATAAGGTTCCAATGATTCTATAAATGCTTGAAACATTGCTTGTTTATTTTCAAATGGTATTTCGCCATGATTGTGGCCTGTCATGCCTTGATAGGCTTTGACGATAAATTGAAAGTTGGCAGGTGTTTCATTAACCCATTTCAAGGCGTTCCTTTGGGGCTGTATCGCATAAAATGCGGTGTCCACTTCAACGATTGGAAAATGGCCCGCATATTCCTTTAATTTGTCTCTGGGCGTGATTGGACCTGTATACAAACTGTCATGGTCGCCCCAGCCTGTCAGACCGATATATATCAATGCGTTCACCTCCATTTTTTATAATAGCATAACCTTTTTAGTTGGGAATAGTTGGGCGACAGTTGTGTGGGCTTCCGACAGTTGGAAGGACCTATACGACAGTAAGCATCCTTTCTGAGAGTATTCCGTCCTTATCCGAGAGTATCCTGCCCCCATCCGAGAGTATTTCACGCTTATCCGAGAGTATCCCGCCACCATCCGAGAGTATCCCCATATCCAAAGTAAAAACCCGCCTGCCTATCCCAGCAAGCGGGTTTAATTTTTAAAAAATATTAACCGATAGAGCCTTCCATCTCGAACTTGATCAAGCGGTTCATCTCAACGGCATATTCCATTGGAAGTTCCTTTGTAAATGGCTCGATGAAGCCCATAACGATCATTTCAGTAGCTTCCTGTTCGGAGATACCACGGCTCATCAAGTAGAACAATTGCTCTTCAGAAACCTTAGAAACCTTTGCTTCGTGCTCAAGTGAGATGTTGTTATTTAACACTTCGTTGTATGGAATCGTATCTGAAGTAGATTGATTATCCATTATCAACGTATCGCATTCGATATTAGAGCGAGCGCCGTCTGCTTTACGGCCAAAATGGACCATACCGCGATAGTTTACACTTCCGCCATGCTTAGAAATCGACTTAGATACGATCGTTGAAGAAGTATTTGGTGCTAAGTGAATCATCTTAGAACCTGTATCCTGCACTTGGCCTTTGCCAGCAATTGCAATCGATAAGGTCATACCGCGGGCGCCTTCGCCTTTTAATATAACAGCAGGATATTTCATTGTTAATTTAGAACCGATGTTACCGTCAATCCATTCCATTGTCGCATTTTCTTCGCAGACAGTCCGCTTTGTTACAAGGTTGTAGACGTTGTTTGCCCAGTTTTGAATCGTTGTATAACGGCAGTAGCCGCCTTTTTTAACGATGATTTCTACAACTGCACTGTGCAGGGAGTTAGTTGTATAAACTGGTGCTGTACAGCCTTCAACATAGTGGACAGATGCGCCTTCATCCACAATGATCAGTGTTCTTTCAAATTGCCCCATGTTTTCTGAGTTAATTCGGAAATAGGCCTGTAATGGTGTATCCACCTTAATACCAGGCGGTACATAAATGAAAGAGCCGCCGGACCAAACAGCTGAGTTTAATGCAGAAAACTTGTTATCAGTTGGCGGAATAACGGTTGCCCAGTGTTTGCGGAAAATATCTTCGTTTTCCCTTAACGCAGAATCGGTATCTTTAAAGATGATTCCTAATGCCTCAAGGTCTTCCTTCATGTTATGGTAAACAACCTCGGATTCATATTGCGCAGAAACCCCTGCAAGATACTTTTGCTCGGCTTCAGGAATTCCAAGTTTGTCAAATGTCGCTTTAATTTCTTCCGGTACTTCATCCCAAGACTTTTCTGATTTCTCCGATGGTTTTACATAGTAGGTAATTTCATCGAAATTCAATGAGTTTAAGTCACCGCCCCATTGCGGCATTGGTTTACTGTAAAATATATCAAGTGATTTCAAGCGGAAGTCAAGCATCCACTGAGGTTCACCCTTCATTTTTGAAATCTCTTCAACAATCTCACGTGTTAAACCACGTTTTGATCGGAATATGGAAACGTCTTTATCGGCAAAACCATATTTATACTCGCCGATCTCCGGCATTTTCTTCGCCATCACAAGTATTCCTCCTTTTTTTACGAGAGGTGAAAGCTCCAGGCAAGAGGCCGGATACTTTCAGAACCGTTTTAATCTTGATTCTCTTCTTTCAAGCTTTTTTCCATTGCCTTCCAAGCCAATGTTGCGCATTTAATTCTGGCTGGAAACTTGGCAACCCCTTGAAGTGCTTCGATATCGCCTAAATCGATATCATCATCCACTTCTTTGCCTTGCATCATATCCGAAAAAATCTTCGACAGCTTTAATGCGTCTTCGATTTTCTTACCTTTAATGGCCTGCGTCATCATCGATGCAGATGACATGGAAATCGAACAGCCTTCCCCTTCCTGCTTGGCATCAACAACAATGCCGTCCTCCACCTTCAAGGTTAATTGAATGCGGTCACCGCAGGTCGGGTTATTCATATTGATCGTATGGCTGCCATCCTCCAAAACCCCGCGATTGCGCGGGTTTTTGTAATGGTCCATAATTACTCTTCGGTAAAGTGCATCTAAGTTAGAAGACATCGCTGAAATACTCCTTCGTTTTGACAAGCCCTTCTACGAGTTTATCAATATCTTCTTCTGTGTTGTATAGGTAAAAGCTGGCACGAGCTGTTGCCGATGCCTTAAGCCATCTCATCAACGGCTGGGCGCAGTGATGGCCGGCGCGGACAGCGATTCCTTCCGCATCCAGAACCGTCGCTACATCATGCGGGTGAACATCACTTAAATTGAAAGTCACTAGACCAGCGCGTTTAGCTGGATCATGCGGTCCATAAATCGTGATGCCTTCAACAGTTGACATTTTTTCCAGTGCATACGCTGCAAGCTTATGTTCATGCTCGACAATATTGTCTAAACCGACTTCATTTAAAAAGTCAATCGCTGCACCAAGACCAATGGCACCCGCAATAATAGGTGTTCCGCCCTCGAACTTCCACGGCAGCTCTTTCCAAGTTGATTCATATAATTCCACGAAATCAATCATTTCACCGCCGAATTCAACCGGCTCCATTTTTTCAAGCAGATGCTTTTTCCCGTAAAGGACACCAATCCCGGTTGGTCCGCACATCTTATGACCGGAAAAAGCAAGGAAATCACAATCTAAATCTTGAACATCAATTTTCATATGCGGAGCACTTTGTGCACCGTCAACTACCATAATAGCGCCATTTTCATGGGCAATCTTGGCGATTTCTTTAACAGGATTGATGACGCCAAGCACGTTGGATACCTGCATCACCGACACAATTTTTGTGTTTGGTGTGATCGTCGAGCGAACATCATCTAATGAAATCGTTCCATCCTCTTGGAGCGGAATGTATTTCAGCTGGGCACCAGTCCGTTTAGCTACCTGCTGCCATGGGATGATATTACTGTGGTGCTCCATAAAGGTAATGACGATTTCGTCGCCTTCCTTCAGGTTGGCGGCGCCGTAGCTTGCCGCCACCGTGTTAAGGGAGGTCGTCGTTCCTCTTGTAAAAATAACTTCTTGAATGGATTTAGCATTGATGAACTTACGGACCTTTTCACGGGCACCTTCGTAAGCATCTGTTGCTTTTGTACCTAATGTATGCACCCCGCGGTGAACATTTGAATTGTACTCGCGGTAGTATCTGTCGAGTGTTTCAATAACTTGAACTGGCTTCTGCGATGTCGCAGAGCTATCCAGATAAACTAATGGCTTGCCGTTAACTTCCTGGTCTAAAATAGGAAACAGT
Source organism: Neobacillus sp. PVCKKU3 (assembly GCF_058323225.1). Classification (NCBI taxonomy): domain Bacteria; kingdom Bacillati; phylum Bacillota; class Bacilli; order Caryophanales; family Bacillaceae; genus Neobacillus; species Neobacillus sp. PVCKKU3. The sequence goes on along the minus strand of NZ_JBLVQN010000043.1, from coordinate 8,617 downwards.
TTGCGAATATCCTGGATATTCATTATCTTACTTTCCTTTCAATAACTTCCACTAATTGCTGTTTTACTTGCTCAATTGGAAGCTGATTTACCACCGGTGCAAGGAAGCCATGAATGACTAAACGTTCCGCTTCCTTCTTCGGAATACCGCGGCTCATCAAATAATATAATTGCACTGGGTCAACACGTCCTACAGAAGCAGCGTGGCCAGCCATAACATCATCTTCGTCGATTAATAAAATTGGATTCGCATCGCCGCGAGCTTTTTCACTCAGCATTAACACGCGTGATGTTTGCTCAGCGTCAGATTTAGAGGCGCCGTGTTCAATTTTGCCAATTCCGTTGAAGATAGAAGTAGCGTTATCCTTAACAACGCCATGATTCAAGATATTTCCTATTGTATGTCTGCCAAAATGAACAACCTTTGTCGTAAAGTTCTGGGTCTGCTCACCACGTCCAACCACAACAGTTTTCGTATCGCCATTAGAACCGTCACCAAGAAGATTGGTGGTATTTTCAGATATGGTATTACCTTCATTCATCATGCCAAGCGCCCACTCGATTCGGGAATCGCGGCCGGTGACACCGCGGCGGTTCACATAGGTTGTGATTCCTTTTGCTAAAGTATCCACAGCACCGTACTGCACCTTTGCATTTGTATTGGCAATTACCTCTGTCAGGATATTTGCCAATGTATTAGACTCTTCCACTGTGGAAATATAGTTTTCCACATATGTTAAAGAGCTGTTATCTTCTGCGACGACAAGAACATGGTTAAACAGGTTTGCTTCCGTATTGTCATGAACGAACACTGCTTGAATCGGTTCCGTAATTTCGATGTTCTTCGGAACATACAGGAAAGCTCCGCCATTAACAAATGCAGCATGAAGAGCAGTCAAACGGTGCTCATCAGCATTGATCGCCTGTGTCATATAATATTTTTTCAATAAATCGCCGTGCTCTCTAGCAGCAGTGAAAATATCGGTAAACACAACACCCTTTGCCTTTAGGTCTTCTGAAAGAGAAATATAGGCTGGAGTTTGGTTGCGCTGAATATATAAATTTTGTTTTGACGCATCCAAATCAACTAATGCTTTAACCTCTTCTGGCAGTTCTGCCAAAGATGTATATGGAGCACTTTTAACTGTATGCTGCTCAAACTGTGTAAAATTCCATTTATCTATTTTTGTTTTATCTGGCCGAGGCATCGGCAGTTCGTGAAAATGCTCAAGTGCCTTCAGTCGAAGCTCTTCAAACCAAGCAGGCTCGCTCTTTTCTTTTGAAAAAGAGCTCACAAAACCCTTATCAAACGGTAATGTTGTTTCTGTTGTCATTGCTAACCCTCCTAACAAAAGCTTTTAAGCTTCTTGCTCAACTGTTTCATCTTCAATACCAAGCTCTTGCTTGATCCAGTCATATCCTTCTGCTTCTAAGCGCTGTGCAAGCTCTGGCCCGCCGGATTTTACCACACGGCCTTGCATCATCACGTGCACATGGTCAGGAGTGATATAGTTTAACAGACGTTGATAGTGAGTAATAATTAAGCAGCCGAAATCCTCACCGCGCATTTCGTTGACACCTTTCGATACTACCTTTAAGGCATCGATATCAAGTCCGGAGTCGATTTCATCGAGAATCGCAATCTTTGGCTCCAACATCATTAATTGCAGGATTTCATTGCGCTTTTTCTCACCGCCGGAGAAGCCTTCATTAAGGTAACGCTGCGCCATATCTAGATCCATTTCAAGGTATTCCATTTGCTTATCCATTTTACGAATGAATTTCATTAAAGAAATTTCGTTACCTTCGCCAAGACGGGCGTTAATCGCCGAACGCAAGAAGTCAGCATTCGTTACACCGTTAATTTCGCTTGGGTATTGCATGGCTAAAAATAGTCCAGCACGAGCGCGCTCATCTACTTCCATTTCTAAAACATCTTGCCCATCAAGCGTAATGCTGCCGCTTGTTACTTCATATTTAGGGTGACCCATGATAGCAGAAGATAATGTAGATTTACCAGTTCCGTTAGGACCCATAATGGCGTGAATTTCGCCGCCTTTTATTTCAAGGTTGACACCCTTTAAGATTTCTTTCCCATCAATTGCTACGTGCAGATCTTTGATTGTTAAAGTTGATCCAGCCATATTCATACCTCCGAAAATGTATTGTATCTTTGCAGACAGATTTTTTAGATCTTCCACATTCATTCTCACTTTATTCTCATTACAATCTTATAACAAATGAAATTTGTTAGCAACTTTTTAATAGTAATAACTAGCATGTATTTTCACTAAGAACATGCTAAATGAGAATAGCAGGAAGTTTTTAAAGAAAATTCAGATAAAGACTTTTTATGTAATACAAGCCCGAATAAAATGATACCTTATTTTTTGCTAAAATGCCATGGGTGGTTATGCCATCTATTTTTTACTACTTAATGGGCTTTCATGTAATGAATGCAGAAAAGCCAGTGAATCCTCACTGACTTTTCTGCAATATTGCTACATATTTAACAATTACTCAGTTGCTGCGATAACAGCACCTTTGTATTTATCCTTAATAAAATCTTGAATTTCTTTCGATTGAAGAACCTCTACAAGTGTTTTGATTTCTTTACGGTCTTTGTCTTCTGAACGAACTACAACAAGGTTGGCTGGAACCACGTCACTGCCTTCAAAGGCAATACCATATTTTCCAATATCAATGCCGCCTTCTAATGCATAGTTAGTATTAATGGCAACCGCATCACCTTCACCGTTTTCAAAGGAAGATGCTAATAATTTTGCTTCAATTAATTTAGGGAACTTCAGGTTCTTTGGATTTTCAACGATATCATCTATTCTTGCGTTTGCACCAACGCCTTCTTTAAGCTTGATTAATCCAGCCTTTTCAAAAATCGGCAGGATACGGCCGTGGTCGCTTAAAGAATCACTCATAATAATGGTTGCACCATTTGGAAGATCTTTTAGACTTTTATACTTTTTTGAGTAAATGCCGATTGGTTCTTTATGAACCCCACCCACACTGACAAAATCAAAATCTTTATTTTCTTTCATCTGCAGATCTAAATATCCAGGTGTTTGGAAATAGTTTGCATCTATTTCTTTATCCTTTAATGCTACGTTTGGCAGAATATAGTCTTGGAAAACTTGAATTTCCAAATCAATACCTTTTTTCTTCAATATTGGCTTTGCCGCTTCAAGTACTTCTGCGTGTGGTACAGCAGTTGCACCAACAACTAATTTTTTGTTCCCATCTTTATCTGCCGATTCATTTTTTGCACCGCCGCAGGCCGCTAAGGCAAATACGGTAAACGCAATGAAGATCAAACCCAGAACTTTTTTCATTTTTTTCTCCTCCTGTTAACGTTTATCTGTTCTCTTTGTAAAATAATCTCCAATAAATTGGATAATAAAAACTAAGATTAAAATAGCAATCGTTGCCACTAATGTAACCATTGGCCTGTTGCGTTGAAAGCCTTCTAGATAGGCAAAATGACCAAGTCCACCGGCTCCAATGACCCCAGCCATTGCAGTAAAGCCAACAAGTGAAATCGCCGTAACGGTAATCCCGGAAATTAATGCTGGCAAGGATTCTGGTATTAATACCTTAAAAATAATATGTCCATGTGTTGCACCCATTGATTGGGATGCTTCAATCACACCTTTATCAATCTCCCTAAGGGCGATTTCCACCATTCGAGCATAAAACGGAGCTGCTCCAATAATCAGTGCCGGCAGTGCAGCATTGGCACCGAGCATTGTTCCAACGAGAACTTTAGTAAAAGGGATTAATAAAACAATTAAAATAATAAAGGGAATGGATCTAAAAATATTTACAAAGCCAGCAATAATTATGTTTACCCCGCGGCTTTGCCATATGTTTCCTTTACTCGTTAGAAATAGCAGCAAGCCTAGTAACAAGCCCAAAATAAATGTCGCAAGGACCGAGATAGCGGTCATATAGATCGTTTCACGTGTTGCCAGTAACAGCTCATCCCACTTAACTAATTCCATAAAGTCAGCCATTACTGATCACCTCCACGCCCACTTGCTGCGAGTGAATATAATCGATGGCTTTCTGAATTTCATTAGCTTGGCCATCCAAATGAATAAATAATGTTCCATAAGACCCGTTTTGCGTATGTGAAATATTACCTTGGAGAATATTTACTACGACATCATAATCACGAATCACACGTGTGATTAATGGCTGCTCTGTTGCTTCCCCAAGAAACGATAGTTGAATGACCTTTCCATGCGGATAGCGCTCAAGCAAATGCTCTGCTGTTTCCTTTGTTTTTTCCGGTTCGGTTACCTGCTGGACAAACCGTTTCGTAATCGGCTGCTGAGGGTTTTTAAATACATCAAGCACCGGACCAAGCTCGACAATCCGCCCACTTTCCATGACCGCTACTCGATGACAGATTTTCCGGATGACGTGCATTTCGTGAGTAATCAGCACAATCGTTAAGCCGAATTGTTTATTGATATTCACTAAAAGGTCGAGAATAGAGTCTGTTGTTTGCGGGTCGAGTGCTGATGTTGCCTCGTCACATAAAAGCACCTTTGGGTTATTGGCAAGGGCCCGGGCAATCCCGACCCGCTGCTTCTGCCCACCGCTTAACTGTGAAGGGTAGGCGTCACCTCTGCCCTCAAGGCCAACTAACTTGATCAACTCTTCAACTCGTTTTTTCCTTTCCGGAGCGCTCACACCGGCAATTTCTAATGGAAACGCGATATTTTCACTGACTGTTCTTGACCAAAGTAGATTGAAGTGCTGGAAAATCATGCTGATTTCCTGACGGGCTTTTCTAAGCTCTGCACCCTTTATTTTTGAAATCTCCCGGCCAGCCACGTTGACAGTTCCACCCGTAGGCAGCTCAAGGCCATTTAACATGCGGATTAAGGTACTTTTACCAGCCCCGCTATATCCGATCACACCAAAGATTTCTCCTTCTTTTATATCCAGGTTTACTTCATCAACAGCTTTTAGCTGTCCCTGCTTGGTAGAAAAAATCTTTCGTACATTTTTAATGGAAATCATTGAATCACCTACTTCTTGTCCTTATTATAGGATTTGATAATTTTCATGAAAGAATTCTATTTTAGTAAAATAAAAAGCCTCTCCGCAAAGGCAGAAAGGCATCATTATCAAATGAATCCTTTCTCCCATCTTTCAAAGCCGCAGGCTTTGTGTGAATTGGCACCATTTCAATAAAATTGACGGTTGCCGGGCTTCATAGGGCACATCCCTCCACCTCTCTTGATAAGAGCAAAAGCTATCCTATATTTAATTATCCATGCATTAATACTATTATTATGAAAGTAATAGTATCACGGTTAGATAGTAGTGTCAACGACAAAATTCTACATTTTCAAAAAACTATTTAAGGAAAATTTAGGCATTTGTTTTTAAAGATGTTAAGCCTGTTGCAGCTTCGATTGCATCCTCTAAATCTTCCACTAGGTCCTCAACATTTTCGATTCCAATGGAAAGACGGATCAAGTCTTCAGAAACACCCGCTGACTTTAATCCTTCCGCATCCAGCTGCTGGTGTGTGGTGCTTGCCGGATGGATAATTAAGCTCTTGGCATCGCCGACATTGGCCACGTGCGCCCATAGGGTGATCGCATCGATTAATTTCGCACCGGCTTCTCTTCCGCCTTTAATGCCAAATACAACCATTGAACCAGCGCCCTTAGGTAAATATTTTTGCGCCAATTCGTAATCAGGATGTGATGGATACCCCGGATATGAAACCCATTCAACCGCAGGATGATTATGCAAGTATTCCACTACCTTTTGGGTGTTGGCGACATGCTCTTTCATCCGTACATGAAGCGTTTCTAACCCAAGAACAAACTGGAATGAGCTTTGCGGGCTTAAAGCAGGCCCCATGTCGCGGAGAAGCTGTACGCGTGCCTTAATAATATAAGCAACCGGTCCAAGAGCCTCTGCATAAACAAGGTCATGATAGCTGGAGTCTGGCGTTGTTAAGCCTGGGAATTTCGGTGAATTCCAATCGAACTTGCCTCCGTCGACAATGATGCCCCCTGTAGTTGTTCCATTACCTAATATCCACTTGGTTGCGGAGTGAACGACGATATCAGCGCCATGCTCAATCGGACGGCACAAGTATGGTGTTGCAAAGGTATTGTCCACGATAAGAGGAACCCCTGCTTCATGAGCAATATTGGCTACCTTTTCAATATCAAGGATTCTTAAGCTTGGATTGCCGATCGTTTCAGCAAAAACAGCTTTTGTTTTTTCCGTAATGGCGGCACGGAAGTTTTCCGGATTCTCAGGGTCGACAAACTTCACATTAATCCCGTATTTAGGCAGGGTCACTGCAAATAGATTATACGTTCCACCATATAGATTGGATGCAGCAACAATCTCATCACCCGCTTCGGCAATGTTTAAGATGGCCAATGTGATGGCAGACATTCCGCTTGCCACTGCCAGTGCGCCAACGCCGCCTTCTAGAAGCGATACTCTTTCTTCAAAAACAGTTGTGGTCGGATTGTGAATCCTTGTGTATATGTACCCAGGTTCTGCTAAGGCGAATAGGTTGGCAGCATGCTCTGTGCTTTTGAATTGGTAGGCGTTATTTTGATAGATAGGTAGCGCCCGTGCTCCTGTTACTGGGTCTGGTGAGAGGCCACCGTGAACACTTAATGTTTCAAACCTTAACTTCTTTTGTTTTTCTGACATAGTTCTTATTCCCTCCCAATATAAAAATAAAACCCATGCTTCCTATAAGAAGATGGGGGTTCTCCGCTCTTCTTATCTTTCAGAGCCTGTTTGCTCTGCTGGATTTAGCACCGTGTGGTCCACCGGTTGCCGGGCTTCAATGGGCCAGTCCCTCCGCCGCTCTTGATAAGAATGTATATTTAGTTTGCTATTCGTTGCTTGAATATTCTAAAAAAATAATACCTGAAGTTTAATTCCGAGTCAATACCTTTGATTAAATTATTTCGGCAAGATTTGTCTGAGCTTTAGTTAAATAAAATAGTGATTCCAGCAATAATACGGTCCTTAATGCGCCTTTTACGTTCAGGGCGCCATTCCGTTGCAGTACCCTTAATCTTTCTTTCCCTTCTAGAAGTTGCTTTAGTTCTTGTGGTCCCCCGTGGATTTGGCAATTTGCCTGCTCCTGTTTTGAATCAAAGAGGGCTAATATTTCCCCGTTTTTAATAACCAGTTGAACCGATTTCTGGTCGGTGGTGCTTAGGCTAATCCTAAGTTCTGCGTGCTGAATTAACGGAAGAATATGTCCTTGTTCTTTGAATGTTTTTAAAAAGCTATGAATGTTATCAATCATTTCCATCACTCCGAAATCCTTGTCTATACCAAATACTATTCAGCAGTGATGCGTCTATTCCTTTATGAATTGCTCGACATTATCTTCGGACGGGTGGGGAAATATTAACATTTCCCGAGAAATATGTCGGACTATGCAAGATATTGGTAATGTTAACAAAATATTCATACAATCTAATTTGCTTGTTTGTAAATTGGAGTAAAATTGGGGATGGGTATTTAATAATTTGAAAGGAAGTGGACTATGCCTACACCCAAAAAATCGCGCCAAGAAACAGATGAGTTACTTATATTACGAGCCTTAAACCCGCGTATGAAACTTTCTGACAAAGACAGGAGAAAGTATTACGCTCTTGAAAAAGGCTATCAAGGAGAAGTGATGTTTGATGCTTTAACCGAAGGATTGAAGAATAACTGCATCGTATTAAATGGCTTGCTCTTTAAATTGAAAGAAAAGCACTTTCAAATCGATACTATTATTATTTTTCAAAAAACGATTTACCTGATTGATGTTAAAAATTTTGAAGGAGACTATATTTATAAAACTGACCCCGACCGATTATGTAAGAATGATACCGAAGTTGACGACCCAATCCTTCAATTAATTCGCAGCGAGTCAAAGCTGCGGCAGCTTCTCGACGAGTACAGATTTAATTTGCCGGTTGAATCCTATGTTGTTCATATTTGCCCCACCTTCACTTTATACAATGCTCCCCAAAACAATCATGTTATTCTCCCAACACAACTCAATCGCTTTATAAGAAAATTAGAAAATATCCCATCAAACCTGAATGGTGGCCATGAGAGACTGGCAGACCTGTTAATTTCTTTGGATCAAGGAGATTATCCAAATGCTACAAAGCCGACTTATACCTATAAGGAGCTGAAAAAGGGTCCTTATTGTTCGAAGTGCAATTCATTTTCGGTTTCGGTTGGGGAAAGGAAAATGGTTTGTAATACGTGTAGGTGTGAGGAGAAACTGGAGTCTGTAGTGCTGCGCAGTGTTGGGGAGATAAGGTTGCTTTTTCCGGAGTTTAAGATTACGACTAATTTGGTGTTTGAGTGGTGCGGGGGGATAGGATCTAAAAAGATGATTGGAAGAATCCTTAAGCAACACTATACATTAATGGGATATGGTCAATGGACCTATTATGAGTAATATTTTCTGGCTGTTCGGGAGTCAATAGATCCCTTTGGCTACCCTGTTTCCACTTTTGCTTGAATTTCGGTAGCCAATAGCTCCCTTTGGCTACCCTGTTTCCACTTTTGGCTGAATTTCGGTAGCCAATGGC